>NZ_NQYG01000109.1:0-9087 GCF_002878485.1 Pseudomonas sp. AD21 | reverse complement strand
AGCCGCCCAATCTCTAACTGACCGCACCCGACCCAACGGTGGGAGCGGGCTTGCTCGCGAAGAGGCCCTTCCAGCCAACCAATCTCCAACTGAATCCCCCGCAAATCCAACTGTAGGAGTGAGCCTGCTCGCGAAGGCGGCCTACGAGCCGACCAATCTCTAGCTGACCGCACCCGACCCAACGGTGGGAGCGGGCTTGCTCGCGAATAGGCCACTCCATTCAATGGAGGTGTTGGATCAGCCGACGCCTTCGCGAGCAAGCCCGCTCCCACAGGGGAATGATGTGTTCTCAGGTGCGCGGCAGACGGATGATGGCGGTCAGGCCGCCACCCTGGGTCTCTTCCAGATTCAACTGGCCACCCAAACGCTGCGCCGCCTCGCGGGCAATGGTCATGCCCAGGCCGACGCCGCCGGAGTTGCGATTACGCGAACCTTCCAGGCGATAAAACGGCTCGAACACCGCTTCACGCTTGTCCTCGGCAATCCCCGGGCCGTGGTCGATGACGCGGATCAGCAGTTGCTCGCGCTGATCCTGTAGTTCGATACGTGCTTGCCCGGCATAGCGCAGAGCGTTATCCATCAGGTTGTTGATACACGAGCGCAGCGCCATCGGCTGCACCGGTAGCGGTGCGCAATGGCCGCTGACCTGGACGTCCGCGCCTTGGTCCTGGGCGTTTTCGCACAACGATTCGACCAGCGCCTGCACGTCCATCAACTGCAGGGCTTCGCTGGTGCGCTGTTCGTGCAGGTAGGTGAGGGTGGCGTCGAGCATGCCGATCATGTCGTTGAGGTCTTGGCGCATCTGGCCTTGCAGTTTGTCGTCGTCGATCTGCTCCAGCCGCAGTTTCAACCGCGACAGCGGGGTGCGCAGGTCGTGGGAGACGGCGCCGAGCATGCGTGCCCGTTGCTGCACCTGTTCGCGAATGCGTTGTTGCATCAGGTTGAAAGTGTACGCCGCTTGCCGCGCTTCACGTGGGCCGGACTCGTCCAGTGGCGGGCTGTCGAGGTTTTCGCTCAGGCGTTCGGCGGCGTTGCTCAGGCGCTGGATCGGTCGACTGAGTAGTTTCGCCCCGTACCAGGCAGCGATCATCAGCGAGATGAACTGGAAGGTCAGCGGCACCAGCGGCCCGCCGAACCAGGGGCGTGGCGGGCGATGGGCGAAGCGTGGATCCGGCGGCGGCCGTTGGCCCTCGACGCCCTCGGCGAATTCCGGCGGGGGCGGCGGTGGAGGCGGGCCGTAGTGGTGAAACCAGGCAAAGGCCAGCAGGTGCGCCAGGACGATCGCCACGAACAGCATGCCAAACAGGCGGCCGAACAGCGTGTCGAAGCGCGCTCGCATCAGCCGATGTCTCGCGCATCGAACAGGTAACCCTCACCGCGCACGGTTTTGATCAACTGCGGGGCTTTCGGGTCGTCGCCGAGTTTTTGCCGCAGGCGCGACACCAGCAAATCGATGCTGCGGTCGAAGGCTTCGATCGAACGGCCGCGGGCGGCGTCCAGCAGTTGTTCGCGGCTGAGCACCCGGCGCGGGCGTTCGATGAAGACCCAGAGCAGGCGGAATTCGGCGTTGGACAACGGCACTACCAGACCATCGTCGGCGATCAACTGGCGCAGGACACTGTTCAGGCGCCAGTTGTCGAAGCGAATGTTGGCGCGCTGTTCGGTGCGATCATCGCGCACCCGGCGCAGGATGGTCTGGATCCGCGCCACCAGTTCCCGTGGTTCGAACGGTTTGGCCATGTAGTCGTCGGCGCCCAGTTCCAGGCCGATGATGCGGTCGGTGGGTTCGCAGCGGGCGGTGAGCATCAGGATCGGGATGTCCGATTCGGCGCGCAGCCAGCGGCAAAGCGACAGGCCGTCTTCGCCGGGCAGCATCAGGTCGAGGACCACCACGTCGAAATGTTCGGCCAGCAACGCCTGGCGCATGGCCGCGCCGTCGGTGACGCCGCTGGCGTGGATGTTGAAGCGGGCCAGGTAGTCGATCATCAGCTCGCGGATCGGCACGTCATCGTCGACGATCAGCGCGCGGATGCTCCAGCGCTTGTCGTCTTTATGCTCATCAGTCACGGTCGTTTGGGTGTTGTGCATGGGGCTGTTCATCTGCCAGTAGGCCGCCAACCACAAAGATGGGCTGCGAGGTGGTGGTTTCAGCATAGGCGTCCTGCCGTGAGGCGGGAAGTGCTGATGTAAGGGCGTGTTGCGGCTGGCGAGGCTAGCGGGGGCGCTTGTTGGCGGCGTGTCGGTTGTGTATCGGGTTCGACACAATAGCTGCGAGCGCTATGCTGATCACGATTGTGGCGACGATTTTACCGATCATCGGGTGCCGCGCTGGCGCTGCTTCCGCTACAATGCGCGCCGATTTCGACTTGCCTGAGAGCCCATCCATGTCCGCCTGCCAGACTCCTATCATCGTCGCCCTGGATTTTCCCACCCGTGACGCCGCACTGAAGCTGGCCGACCAGTTGGACCCGAAACTGTGCCGGGTCAAAGTGGGCAAGGAACTGTTCACCAGTTGCGCCGCGGAAATCGTCGGCACCCTGCGTGACAAAGGCTTCGAGGTATTCCTCGACCTGAAATTTCATGACATTCCCAACACCACCGCGATGGCCGTGAAAGCTGCAGCCGAGATGGGCGTGTGGATGGTCAACGTGCATTGCTCCGGTGGCCTGCGCATGATGGCGGCCTGCCGTGAAGAGCTTTCCAAGCGCAGCGGCCCGCAGCCGTTGCTGATCGGCGTGACCGTGCTGACCAGCATGGAGCGCGAGGATCTGGCCGGTATCGGTCTGGACATCGAACCGCAGGAGCAGGTGCTGCGCCTGGCCGCGCTGGCCGAGAAGGCCGGGATGGACGGTCTGGTGTGCTCGGCGCTGGAAGCCACTGCACTGAAGTCGGCGCATCCGTCGCTGCAACTGGTGACCCCGGGGATTCGCCCGGCGGGCAGCGCGCAGGACGATCAGCGCCGTATTCTGACGCCACGTCAGGCGCTGGATGCCGGTTCCGATTATCTGGTGATCGGCCGTCCGATCAGCCAGGCGGCGGATCCGGCCAAGGCACTGGCGTCGGTTGTAGCCGAAATCGCCTAAGTAACCCCTGTAAGAGTGAGCCTGCTCGCGATAGCGGTGTATCAGTGACATTTACTGTGACTGATACACCGCTATCGCGAGCAGGCTCACTCCTACAGTTGGTTTGTGGTGAAACTAAACTTTCAGCACCAGCTTGCCGAAATTCTCCCCGCTGAACAATTTCATCAGCGTCTCCGGAAAGGTCTCCAGGCCTTCGACGATGTCTTCCTTGCTCTTGAGCTGTCCCTTGGCCATCCAGCCGGCCATTTCCTGCGCCGCACTGGCGTACTGGGCGGCGTAGTCCATCACCACAAAACCTTCCATGCGTGCACGGTTGACCAGCAGTGACAGGTAGTTGGCCGGGCCTTTGACCGCCTCCTTGTTGTTGTACTGGCCGATGGCGCCGCAGATCACCACCCGGGCTTTCGGCGCCAGGCGGCTGAGCACCGCGTCGAGGATCTCGCCGCCAACGTTATCGAAGTACACGTCGACGCCTTTCGGGCACTCACGCTTGAGCCCGGCCAGAACGTCTTCGTGCTTGTAGTCGATGGCGCCGTCGAAGCCCAGTTCATCGATCAGGTATTTGCACTTGTCGGCACCGCCGGCGATGCCGACGACTCGGCAGCCTTTGATTTTGGCGATCTGCCCGGCAATGCTGCCCACCGCGCCGGCAGCCCCTGAAAGAACCACGGTGTCGCCAGCCTTCGGCGCGCCCACGTCGAGCAAGGCGAAGTAAGCCGTCATGCCGGTCATGCCCAGCGCGGACAGGTACACCGGCAGCGGCGCCAGTTTCGGATCGACCTTGTAGAAGCCTCTGGGCTCACCCAGGAAGTAATCCTGCACACCGAGGGCACCGTTGACGTAGTCGCCGACGGCAAAGCCCGGGTTGTTCGAGGCGATGACTTTGCCGACGCCCAAGGCGCGCATGACTTCACCGATTTCTACCGGCGGGATGTAGGACTTGCCCTCGTTCATCCAGCCGCGCATGGCCGGGTCGAGAGACAAGTACTCGTTCTTGACCAGGATCTGCCCTGTCGCAGGTTCGCCGACCGGTACTTCCTGGTAGGTGAAGGTCTCACGGGTGGCGGCGCCCACTGGGCGTCTGGCGAGCAGGAACTGGCGATTGGTCTGGGTGGTCATGGCAGGCACTCGAACTGAATGAAGCCTTGTTGATAGACCCTCGAGGTCAATGCTGCAAGGTTGGCTGATGCGGCGAATGCGCAATGATCCAGTGCAGTGATAGTCCCTCGGCGGGGTTTATCACTGCGACGGATGAAGGCATAAACAGCCTTCTGATAGTGCTGACGCGGGGCGGTGGCCGGTGGCTATGCTGCGATTCTGCAAATCCCTCCTGCATCTCTCCTTCGAGGACATAACAATGAGCATGACGTTTTCCGGTCAGGTTGCCGTAGTCACTGGCGCGGCCAACGGCATTGGCCGTGCGACCGCTCAGGCGTTCGCCGCCGTGGGCCTGAAAGTGGTGGTGGCCGACCTGGACGCGGCGGGGGGCGAGGGTACGGTGGCGCTGATTCGTACAGCTGGTGGCGAAGCGACCTTCGTGCGCTGCAACGTTACCGTTGAAAGCGAAGTGAAAAATCTGATGGACGAGGTGATCAATACCTACGGTCGTCTCGACTACGCCTTCAACAATGCCGGGATTGAAATCGAACAAGGCAAGCTGGCCGACGGCTCGATGGATGAGTTCGACGCGATCATGGGCGTCAACGTCAAAGGCGTCTGGTTGTGCATGAAATATCAGCTGCCGTTGCTGCTGGCCCAGGGCGGCGGGGCGATCGTCAACACCGCCTCGGTGGCGGGGCTTGGGGCGGCGCCGAAGATGAGTATCTATGCGGCATCCAAGCACGCGGTGATCGGCCTGACCAAGTCAGCGGCGATCGAATACGCGAAGAAGAAAATCCGCGTCAACGCGGTGTGCCCGGCGGTGATCGACACCGACATGTTCCGCCGTGCCTACGAGGCTGACCCGAAGAAAGGCGAGTTCGCCAACGCGATGCACCCGGTGGGGCGTATCGGCAAGGTCGAGGAAATTGCCAGCGCGGTGCTCTATCTGTGCAGTGATGGCGCGGCGTTTACCACCGGTCATTCCCTGGCCGTGGATGGTGGTGTCACTGCTTTCTGACGCTGTGCTGGATCAATTGAGAAAACCCGCCGCCTGCGTGCGGGTTTTTTTATGGCGGGCCGTCAGTTCCGTGTATTTGCTAAACAATGTGTATCAAACGGTTAGAACGGTCGCTTTTGACGGCGTTGTCGCACAGCCTGTACGGCGTGGCTGTGATTTACTGCCGCCAGCAAAACGGACAGGAGTTTGCGTGCTCATGGAATTGAGAATTGACCGACAGGCAATGGTGCCGGTCGTGCAGCAGATTGTTGATGGAATGACTGACTGGATCTTGCGCAGTGGCGTGGCGCCGAGCACGCGTCTGCCCTCCGTCAGGCAAATTGCGCGTTCCAATCTGCTCAGCCAGTCGTGTGTAGTCGAGGCCTGTGAGCGGCTTGTTGCCCAGGGCCTGCTGTCCGCGCGTCAGGGGTCGGGATTCATCGTGGCGGCGCGGCCAGGCGCTGGGTGCAGCAGGGGATTGGCAGCCATCGATGGCGGACAGGCGCAGGACCGGTTACAGCTCGGCGAGGGAGGCTTGCCACAAAGCTGGCGTGAGTCCGATGACCTGAGCTACGCGATCCGTCAGGTGGCCCGAACCGACATGGCGAGTCTGTTCAATTACAGCAGCCCGCTGGGGCTGCTGGCGCTGCGCGAGCAGATCGTCAAGCGTCTCAGGCTGATTGACATCCAGGCTCTCGATGAGCAGATCCTGACGACCTCCGGTGCCAGCCACGCACTGGATCTGCTGGTGCGCACGCTGCTCAAGGCCGGCGACTGTGTGGTGGTGGAAAATCCGGGCTATGCACCGCTGTTCGAACTGTTGCGCCTGCACGGTGTGCAGTTGCTGGAAGTGCGGCGCACCCCGAGCGGGCCGGATCCCCAGGCGCTGGAGGCATTGTTGCGGCAATTCCGGCCGGTCGCGATGTTCATCAACAGTCATCATCACAACCCCACCGGTTCCTGCCTGACCCCGGCCGTGGCGCAACAGATCCTGCAGCTGTGTATCGTTCATGATGTGCAACTGATCGAAGACGATGTCTACGCTGACCTGCACAATGGCAACGGTATTCGCTTGGCGGCACTCGATGAACGCGTCATCTACGTCGGTAGTTTTTCCAAGACGCTGAGCAGCTCGTTGCGCGTCGGCTTCATTTGCGCCGAGTACCCGCTGATTGCGCGTCTGGCCCGGGTCAAGATGATCAGCAGCATGGGCGCGTCGAGTTTCAATGAGGCGGTGCTGGCCAGCCTTCTGGCCAGTGGCGCGTATCGCAAAATGGTCCAGCGCCAGCGTCAGCGCCTGAATACCGATCGGGTCGCCGCGTTGCAGGCGCTGGAAGACGCCGATTGGGAAGTGTTCGGCAAACCCTGTGGCGGGCTGTTCATCTGGGCCCGTTCACCGCTGAGCGATCCGGCCCGATTGCAGCGTCAGGCGCAGAGCAGTGGCGTGCGCCTGTGCGCCCCGGGGGCTTTCAGCCCGAATGGCGAAGCCGGTGAGTGGCAGCGGATCAATGTGACCTATGCTTGTGATCCGCGGGCCCGGCAATTTTTTCGCAGTACCCGTGCCAATCGACCTCAAACGTTCTGAAAACGACGCGGGCGTAGCTTTTTGCCATTATTCCGACGCCAGAGACTTGTGCTGCTCCATGGCCGTTGCGAATCTTCGTCAACAGACTTTGGCAGAGGACTACGCGCAATGATTTCGGCCGTGCAAGGACGTTTTGCCAACCTCGGTATGGCGAAAAAACTGGGTATCGGGTTTGCCCTGGTGCTGCTGTTGACCGCGCTGGTAGCCGCCATCGGTGTCTGGTCCCTGCAGACCATCAGTCAACGTTTCGACGGGCTGAAACAGATGTCGGCGCTCAACAGCGCGTTGCTCAAGGTGCGGCTGCTGGAGCAGGATTATGCGCTGCACAGCAACCCGAAAACCGTCGATGCCTTGCACGAGGGCGTGGACGGCTTGCTGGCTCTGGCCGGGCAACTCAAGGCGCAGACACCGGCCAACGTGACGGTGATGAGCGATGTCGAGCAGTCACTGGGCGCTTATCGCAAGGCGTTCGACGAGTTCGTCTCGCTGACCCTGGCCAAGGATCTGGCGCTGGAAATGGCCAGTTGGTCGGTGTCCAGCGTGGCCAACAACCTGGACGTGCTGCAAGCCGGGTTGGCTGATGATGGCGCGTATACCTTGAAGGACACCGAAGGCAAGGACGGCGCGCAGTTCATCGAACAGGCCAGCCAGGTCAGCCAAGTGTCGCGGCTGATGTTGCAGGCGATGAACGAGGCGCGGATTCGTCTCGACCAGAGCCGCAAGGGCGATGCCGACAGTGCCGGCAAGGGCAATATCGAACAGGCCGCTCAGGCCCAGGCTCAGGCCGAGCAGTTGAAGACCACGGTCAAGGATGAAGGCTACCTGACAGTCCTCAATGAAGTGTCCGGGCACATCGCCGGTTTCAACGACAAACTGGCCGAATACACCGGCCTGCTGGCACAGGAAAAAACCGTCTACGAACAGTTGCACCAGCGTGCGGCGCAGGTCATGGCGCGTGTCGATCAAGCGTATGTTGCTGAGGACGGCGCGATGCAGGCGGAGCTGAAAAAGAACTCGGTGTTGATCGTCGGCTCCTCCGCGCTGGCGTTGCTGGTGGGGCTGATTGCCGCGTGGGTCATTACGCGGTTGATCGTCGCGCCGTTGCGCAGTGTGATGCGGGTTGCGCAGCAGATTGCCGCCGGGGACTTGAGTGCGCGGGTCGAAGTGACTCGTCGTGATGAAATCGGCCAGTTGATGCTGGCGATGCAGCAGATGGGCACCGGGCTGAGCACGATCGTCAGCGGTTTGCAGGCGGGCATCGAACAACTGGCCAGTTCTGCGCAATCGCTGTCGGCGGTGACCGAGCAGACCAATCTGGAAGTCAGCAGCCAGAAGGAAGAAACCGATCAGGTGGCCACGGCCATGAACCAGATGACCGCCACCGTGCATGACGTGGCGCGTAATGCCGAGGAGGCTGCGCTGGCCGCGCAAACGGCGGATGGCAAGGTCGAGAGCGGGCAGCAGGTGGTGCGCCAGAGCATGGCGCGGATCGAGCAGTTGGCGGATTCGGCGACTTCGGCGAGTTCCAGCATCGAGAGCCTCAGTGCCGAGATTCAGAATATCGGTACGGTGCTCGAGGTGATCAAGAGTGTGGCCGAGCAGACCAATCTGTTGGCGCTCAACGCGGCGATCGAGGCGGCGCGGGCCGGGGAGCAGGGCAGGGGTTTTGCGGTGGTGGCCGATGAGGTGCGCGCGTTGGCGCGGCGTACGCAGCAATCGACTGAAGAGATCGAGCGGCTGGTCAGTGCGCTGCGCGCGGCGGCGCATTCGTCGGTGCAGCAGATTCAGAGCAGTGGTGAACTGGTGAAGCTTGCCGTCAGTGATGCGCTGCAGACGGAGAGTGCGTTGGGGAGTATTGCGGCGGCGGTGTCGTTGATTCAGCAGATGAATCAGCAGATTGCGGCGGCGGCCGAAGAGCAGAGTTCGGTGGCTGAGGAGATTAATCGCAGTGTGACGAGTATTCGTGCGAGTGCTGATCAGTCTTCGATTGCGATGCGGGGGAATGCGGTTTCGAGTATTGAGCTGGCGCGGTTGGGGGGGGAACTTAAGGGGATGGTTGGGCATTTTCGGCTTTGAGCCTTGAGTCTTGGCGGCCTGTGGGCCGACCAGGTTCTTGGGTTTGGGGTGAATATCCGTTGGTTGGGGTGCTGCTGCTGGCGGTTTCGCCCTTACGGCGAGTCACTTTTTCAGACGCCAAAAAGTAACCAAAACGCTGGGCCCCGGCGTACGGCCCTCGCCGTGGCTCGGGTTCCTTCGTTGCGGGGTTCATCCGGGGGCATCGCCTACGGTTTGCTTCGCTGCACCTCCTCTCGATGTGTTTG
>NZ_NQYG01000108.1:0-9740 GCF_002878485.1 Pseudomonas sp. AD21 | reverse complement strand
CTCCCACAGGGGTTATGCGTCAGACACAGATCCAATGTGGGAGCGGGCTTGCTCGCGAAGGCGTCAGCTCAGGCACCGATTAATCACTTGGCCAACCGCCGCAGCCCAAACAACATCCCCCCCGCCCCCAACAGCATCACCAGCAGAAACACCGGGTACGAGATCCACCACGGCGTGCCTGCCGTCATCATGCTGAACTCCGACATCCCGCCAATGCTGGCGATCAGGTTCAACGGCAGAAACACCACGTTGATCAACGTCAGTTTACGCAGCAGGTTGTTCATGCTGTTGTTCATCAAGTTGCCGCGCGCATCGATCAGCCCGGAAAACACCGTGGAGTAGATTTCCGCCTGCTTGTAGCACTGGTTGTTCTCGATGATCAGGTCGTCGATCAGCCCGATCGCTTCACTGCCGAAATGCTGTTTATCGGCATGATTGCGCAGCCGCGTCAGCACCGCGCCGTTGCTATGCAGCGCGTTGATGTAATAGATCAGGCTTTCGCTGAGGTTGAACATTTGCACCAGATGCTGGTTCTGCATCGAGGCGTTGAACTTCTGTTGAAGCTCACGGGCTACCAGTTTGATCACCTTCAGGTGGCCGAGGTAGTGGTGGATGTTGTTGAACAGCAAATCGAGCAACACATCCAGCGGCGCATTGAGCGGCTGGCGCGTGCCAATGCCGTGCAGCGGCGTGTCGTCAGTGGCGATCACCAGCAACTGGCCGGGCGAAAACAACAGGCCGCAGGACGACACTTCAAACGCCAGGCTGCCACCGCCTGAATAATTTTCCGGGCGCTTCCAGATCAGAAACAAGTGGTCGGGATGGAACTCGATTCGCGAGACCTCATCCGGGTCCAACGCCGAGGCCAGCGCGTGTTCGTCGACCTTGTAGTGGCGGTGGAGCAAGTCGCGCTCGCCAGCATCGGGATTACTGAACAGCATCACCTCGGCATCCAGCCGCTCGACCCGCTGCAACGCGCCATGACTCAATGCAAAACTGCTGATCATCGGCGCTTCACCAGGCCTGGCCGCGACGTTTGAGCTCCAGCCGTCGCACGAACTCTTCCAGCACCAGTGAATACAGATCGTCCTGCAAATAGGCGTCTTCGATGCCGGCGTCGAGGTTCGGGTTGTCGTTGACCTCGATCACCACCACTTTGTCGCCGGCCTGTTTCAGGTCCACGCCGTAGAGGCCATCGCCAATCAGGTTGGCGGTCTTCACCGCCAGTTCCACCACCGCTCGCGGCGCTTCGTGAACGGCCAGGGTGCGGCACTCGCCGTTGATGTCCTGGCCCTTGGCCTTGTGGTTGTAGATTTGCCAGTGGCCCTTGGACATGAAGTATTGGCAGGCAAAGATCGGTTTGCGGTTGAGCACGCCGATGCGCCAGTCGTATTCGGTGTAGAAAAACTCCTGCGCCAGCAGCAACACCGAGTGTTCGAACAGTTCGGCGGTGGCTTCAAGCAGCGCCTGCTGGCTTTCGACCTTGATCACCCCACGGGAAAAGCAGCCGTCGGGGATCTTCAGCACCAGCGGAAACCCCAGGCGTTCGCCGACCCGTTCAAAGTCTTCCGGTCGTTCCTTGTAGAGAATTTCGGTGGCCGGCATGCCCAGTTGATGGCTGTTGAGCAGATCGGTCAGGTAGACCTTGTTGGTGCAACGCAGGATCGACGTCGGGTCATCCATCACCACTAGCCCTTCACTTTCAGCTTTCTTGGCGAAGCGATAGGTGTGGTTGTCGACGCTGGTGGTCTCGCGGATCAGCAAGCCGTCGTATTCGGCCAGGCGCGCATAATCCTTGCGCTCGATCAGCTCGACATCGATACCCATGCGCTTGCCGACCCGGACGAAATTCTCCAGTGCCTTGGCGTTTGATGGTGGCAAGGCCTCCTGCGGATCGTGCAGGATTGCCAGGTCATAACGCGCCACTTGTGGCGAGCGTGGCACCCGCCAGACTTTACGGCTGAAACCGTCCAGCGCATTGGCGAATTGATCTTCCTGATCGTCACGCAACTTGTGCAAGGCGCCAGACTTAATGCCTTCGATGTGCCAACCGTTAGTTCGGCGAAATTCAACTAACAAAATCGGACACGGGAACACTTCAAACAACTGTCGAGCCAAATCCTGCAGCGGCTCGATATGCGTCGTGCCGAAGTAAAGTGTCAGGGTGAAACCTTCGGTATCGCTATACAGGTGATGACTCAGGGCTTTTTCCAGGGTTTTATCCAGGTCATCCAGTGCCAGGCCGTACAGTGATTTCCTGGTCAGTTCGCTGATGGTGCGCACCGATGGAATCACCTTGTGCCCACGTGCTTCAGCTAGCAGCGAGCAGTAGTAACCGTGCCCCAGGTACTTGTAACTGCGGCACAGATTGATCACCTGCACGCGCTTGCCCGGCTCGCTGTCACGGGTTTGCTCAAGGTATTCCTGCGCGGTGACGATGTCCTCGCTGGGAAAGTATGAGGCCCAGTCTTCCTTGCGTTCGACGATGATCAACACTTGACCGGAAGTTCTGATGGCTGGATTTAAAATAGTTGCCGCCGGCAAACTTTGCTCGGATACTTCGCGCCAATGACCCTGTACCGCTGACATAGAGATTGATCCGTTGGAGAACAAGACCATTTCTATTAAGCACGAAGTTTTTCGAAAGTCCCGTTTCGTTACGCAACTTTTACGGTGGTCATATGAAGGCTGTTTTTCGTTTGGCGGTAGTTGAAGATCTGCCGGCGCTGCTGGCCCTGGAAATGCAATGTTTCACCACGGACCGGCTGACCAGCCGTAGCTTTCAATGGATGATCACCCGCGCCCATGCGCAGTTGCTGGTCGCCGAACATGCCGGTCAACTGCTCGGCTACGCACTGGTGCTGTTTCATCGCGGCACCTCGCTGGCGCGGCTGTATTCCATCGCCATTGCTGGTGAAGCGCGCGGCATCGGTTTGGGTAACCAATTACTGCAACGCATCGAGGCCCGCGCGGTTGAGCACGATTGCGCGTACCTGCGCCTGGAAGTGCGCATAGACAACCCCACCGCGATTGCCTTGTACGAGCGCAACGGCTATCGGCGTTTTGCGCTGATTCACGATTACTACGAAGACCATGCCGACGCGCTGCGCCTGGAAAAACGCATTGTTCAACACCGTGATTCACGCAGCATCAAGGTGCCCTACTACCCGCAAACCACCGAGTTCACCTGCGGCCCGGCATGCCTGTTGATGGCCATGGGTGCGCTGCAACCCGGGCGTTTGCTGGAGCGGCGCGAGGAACTGCAACTCTGGCGAGAAGCGACCACGGTGTTCATGACCTCTGGCCACGGTGGCTGCAGCCCACAAGGGTTGGCACTGGCGGCATGGCGCCGGGGTTTGCGCGTGCGTCTGCAATTGAGTATGGCCGGGCCGTTGTTTCTCGATGGCGTGCGCGATGAGCATAAAAAAGATGTCATGCGCCTGGTACATGAGGAGTTCACCGCGCAACTGCAGGAGACCGACATCGAACGCATGATCGACACCCATCTGGATCTGCCGCGCCTGCTGAAGACGGGTGGTCAGCCTCTGGTGCTGATCAGCAGCTACCGCCTGACCCGCTCCAAGTCACCACATTGGGTGGTGGTGACCGACTGCGACGAGGACTTTGTGTACCTGCACGACCCCGACGTCGATCACAGCCAGCATCGCCAGCCCATGGACTGCCAGCATGTGCCGGTCAGCCATGGGGAGTTTGAGAAGATGAGCCGGTTTGGGCGAGGAAAATTGCGCGCGGCGGTGGTTTTGTCACCTCGGTAAGTCTTGGTGCCCAGACACCTGTGACGAGGGGGCTTGCCCTCGCTGGGTCGCAGAGCGGCCCCCGTTTTAACTACGCCTGCTTCGCAGGCGAACGGGGGGCAAGCCCCCCTCACCACTGGACTATCCGCCTGCCATAACGAAGGTTACTTCAGGCCGACCTTGTACAACGAACCATTGTCCTCATCCGTCAGCACATACAGATAACCATCCGGCCCCTGTCGCACGTCACGAATCCGCTGTTTCAGGCCCCCCAGCAACCGCTCCTCATGCACCACCTTGTCGCCGTCAAACTGCAAGCGGATCAGCTCCTGACTGACCAATGCGCCGATGAACAGATTCTGCTGCCAAGGCTTGAAGCGATCAGCGTCGTAGAACGCCATGCCGGTAACGCCGGGGGATTTCTCCCACACATGGTGCGGATCGACGGCGCCCTCGACGCTTTTGCCCTTGGCTTCCGGAATCGGTTGCAGCGAGTAGTTGATGCCGTGGGTCGCCAGCGGCCAACCGTAATTCTTGCCGCGCTCGATGATGTTCACCTCATCGCCACCATGGGGGCCGTGCTCGTTCTCCCAGAGTGTGCCGTTCCACGGGTTGAGTGCCGCGCCTTGCGGGTTACGATGGCCGTAGGACCAGATTTGCGGACGTACGCCAGACTGGCCCACGAACGGGTTGTCATCCGGCACCCTGCCATCGAGGAAGATTCGCACCACTTTGCCCTGCAATTTGTCGAGGTCCTGCGCGGTCGGCCGGTCGTTGTTTTCGCCGAGGGTGATGAACAGGTAACCGTCGCGGTCGAATACCAGCCGTGAGCCGAAGTGATTACCGGTCGAGAGCTTCGGCTCCTGACGGAAGATCACTTTGAAGTCTTTCAAGGTCCGCAGGTCGTCCGACAGCCGTCCACGGCCCACTGCCGTTCCGGCCTTGTCCCCGGCGCCACCGCCCTCCGCGTACGACAGGTAAACCAGCCGATCCTGCTTGAAGTCCGGCGACAGCACCACGTCGAGCAAACCACCCTGGCCCTTGGCCCAGACTTTCGGCACGCCACTGATGGGTTCCGAACGCTTGCCATCGGCGCCAATCACCCGCAGGTTGCCCAGGCGCTCGGTCACCAGCATGCCCTGGCGGTCCGGCAGAAACGCCAGCGCCCATGGATGCTCGAGGTTTTGAGTAATCGTCGTGACTTCAAGGGTGCCCTGCTCGCTTTGCAGCTCTTTGGGGGCGACGGCGAAGGCTGGCGCGCTGATCAGCGCGCCGGCGCACAGCGTGGCTAGAAGGGTTTTACGCAACATGCACGATTCCTTTTGTTCGTTTGAAAGGCTGACAGGCGCTCAGTCCTGCCGTTCAACGGTTGCTGTCTGCGTCTCGTGGAGGTGAGTTGGGAATGAATTTCGGCGGTGTGCTCGGCACCGAACGTTGCTGCTGGCCATTGCCGATGCCGCCGTTACCGACAGTGGGTGAACTGGGCACAGGCGCCGTGTTCGGCCCGCGAATCGCCGGCGCATTGGGCTGTGTGCCCTGCATGCTGTTGGGATTGGCCCGGCGGATCGGGCTGTTGTAGGGGTTGTTGTTGGTACCCGTGGGACTTTGTGCCAGCAACAACGACGGGGGCGGTGCCGCGATGTCGGCGTGCGCCAGACCGGCCCCGAGGAGCAGAACGATGATGCCTAGCGGAATTCGGTTCATGGGCGGCCTCACGATGCACAGGGAATAGAGCCTTGGAGTCCACGCTACGCCGCCGGTTCGGATTTGTTAACCCATGGGCGTTAAACAACATGTAACACGGCTTGACCAGAACCCTTGAGTCCTGCGCAATCACTGGAAACTTTCGCCACGCGCCGCAGGTCACCTGATCATCACTCGGAGATCTCACTATGGCTCGGGCAATCTGGAAAGGCGCGATCAGTTTCGGATTGGTACACATCCCCGTCGCGCTGGTATCGGCAACCTCCTCCCACGGCGTGGACTTCGACTGGCTGGACAGCCGCAGCATGGACCCGGTGGGCTATAAACGGGTAAACAAGGTCACCGGCAAGGAGGTCACCAAAGAGCACATCGTCAAAGGCGTGGCCTATGAAAAGGGGCGCTACGTGGTGCTCAGCGAGGAGGAAATCCGTTCGGCGCACCCAGTGTCGACCCAGACCATCGACATCTTTTCGTTTGTCGACGCCGAACAGATTCCCCTGCAAAACATCGACACGCCCTACTACCTCGCCCCGGACAAGCGCGGTGGCAAGGTCTACGCATTGCTGCGTGAAACCCTGAGTAAAACCAATAAGGTCGCCCTCGCCCGCGTCGTTCTGCACACCCGGCAATATCTCGCGGCGCTGATGCCGCTGGAATCGGCGCTGGTGCTGGTCAAACTGCGCTGGCCGCAGGAAGTGCGCGGGCTGGACGAGCTGGAGTTGGGCAGCGAAGTGACCAAGCCGCAACTGGCCAAGGGCGAACTGGATATGGCCAGGCGCCTGGTACAGGACATGAGCGGCGACTGGAGTCCTGAGGACTACAAGGATGGATTCGAAGACAAGATCATGGCCCTGGTCGAGAAAAAGGCCCATGAAGGCAAGATCGAGGATGTCGAGACGGTCGGTGGTGAGGAAGAGCGCAAAACGGCGGATGTCATCGATTTGACAGAACTGCTTAAGCGCAGCCTGGGTGGCAAAGCCCCGGCCAGGTCGAAGGCGAAAGCCAAGCCTGCCGGCAAGGCTGCGCCGGCGAGGAAGACCAAAAAAGCTTCTGGGGAATAATCAGATGCGGTTCCTGTCAGGAAGCTGACAGGTTGGCTTTGAGAGACTTTTCGCGAGCAGGCTCGCTCCCACATTTGGAATGCATTTCGTTCTGAAGGGAGCCCCCAGAATTACACATCGCCTGTGGAAGCCAACCTGTTGGCGATGGCCTCAGATCAGAATGAACACCGCCAGCAGACCGCCGAAGATAGCCCACTTTTCCATGTAGTAACGCGCGCGATTACGCTTTTTCAGCTCTTTGCCACGCAGGCGGACTTTGTAGATTTTGGTAAACAGGCGGTTGATCCCGCCGGTACGGTCGCCCGCATCGTTCGGCGCACCGGCCGCCGACATCACGGTGCGGCTGAACCAGGCGTTGAACGCCGCCGCCCAGCGATATTTCATCGGCCGCTCGATGTCGCAGAACAGGATGATGCGGTTCTTGTCCGTGGTGTTTTCGGCGTAGTGGATATAGGTCTCATCGAACATCACCGCTTCGCCGTCGCGCCAGTGGTAGCTCTCGCCGTCGACATTGATGTAGCAACCCGCATCGTTCGGCGTATCCAGCCCCAGGTGGTAACGATAGGAGCCGGCATAAGGATCTCGGTGACGCACCAGTTTCGACCCCGGTGGCAGCTCGGCGAACATCGCCGCCTTGATCGAACCGATGCTCTGCACCAGCTCGGTGGTGCGCGGGCACAGCTTCATTGCCGACGGATGGCTCTCGCCGTACCACTTGAGGTAGAAACGTTTCCAGCCACTTTTGAAGAATGAGTTGAAACCGACGTCATCGTACTGATTCGAACGCTTGATCTCACCGGCGCGCAGCAGATCCTGCCCTTCCTGACGGATTTCTTCCCAGTGCGCCTGCAACGGACTCAGGTCAGGAAACTCGCAAGGATCGAGATACGGTTTGTTCGGTTTCTTCGAAAACAGGTACAGGAAGCAATTGATAGGCGCCAGAAACGTCGAGTGATCGCTCAGTTGACGGCCCAGTTTGTGACGCACACGACCACGAAGGTGAACGTATGCAATCGAAATGACATAAATAGCGGCAATGATGAGTTTCACGGAAATCGTCACACGTCAAAAGTGAACAAACTGCGCGCCTGCCGGCCGGAGGCCCAGGGTCTGATGCAGTGGCATGAATACGAATACTGTCCCGGTGGCACTTCCTTGAGCCCATGCCGTTAGCGGCTATTGGGTAATTGGATGGCATTTTAGCCATACTTTGTAACCAATAGTGAACCTCATCTGTGAAAAACTGTCCGCTGAATCTGCCAAACAGCAGGCGCGGCATCATCGCCCTATCGTTTAAAGAGCCAGACCAGTACAATCACCGCCAAACTTTACGCGCCCCCCTTGGTTGATGCCGGGACTCTCCCCGCCTCAGCGCACTTTGACTCGGGCCAAGCGCTCCGGCCGCACCCTCGCTACTCAGAATGCTTCGCAGGAAAAACTCTTGATTTCTACAGCTAACATCACGATGCAGTTCGGCGCCAAGCCGCTGTTCGAAAACGTTTCGGTCAAATTCGGCGCGGGCAACCGCTATGGTCTGATCGGCGCCAACGGTTGCGGCAAGTCGACCTTCATGAAAATCCTCGGCGGCGACCTCGATCCGTCCGGCGGTCAGGTCATGCTCGAGCCGAACGTGCGCCTGGGCAAGCTGCGCCAGGACCAGTTCGCCTACGAAGAATTCACCGTGATCGACACCGTGATCATGGGTCACGAAGAGCTGTGGAAGGTCAAGGCCGAACGCGACCGTATCTACTCGCTGGCAGAAATGTCGGAAGAAGACGGCATGGCCGTGGCCGAGCTGGAAACCGAATTCGCCGAGATGGACGGCTACACCGCCGAATCCCGCGCCGGTGAACTGTTGCTGGGCCTGGGTATCGGCATCGAGCAACACTTCGGCCCGATGAGCGAAGTCTCGCCAGGCTGGAAGCTGCGCGTGTTGCTGGCGCAGGCACTGTTCTCCGATCCGGAAGTGCTGCTGCTCGACGAACCGACCAACCACCTGGACATCAACACTATTCGCTGGCTGGAAAACGTCCTGACCCAGCGCAACAGCCTGATGATCATCATCTCTCACGACCGTCACTTCCTGAACAGCGTGTGCACGCACATGGCTGACCTGGATTACGGCGAGCTGCGTCTGTTCCCGGGCAACTACGACGAGTACATGACCGTGGCGACCCAGTCCCGCGAGCAACTGCTGTCGGACAACGCCAAGAAGAAAGCGCAGATTACCGAGCTGCAATCGTTCGTCAGCCGCTTCTCGGCCAACGCCTCGAAAGCCAAGCAGGCTACTTCCCGTGCCAAGGCGATCGACAAGATCCAATTGGCCGAGGTCAAGCCTTCCAGCCGTGTCAGCCCGTTCATTCGTTTCGAACAGAACAAGAAGCTGCACCGTCAGGCGGTCATGGTTGAAAAGATGGCCAAAGGTTTCGACGGCAAGCCGTTGTTCAAAGACTTCAGCTTCCAGGTTGAAGCTGGCGAGCGCGTGGCGATCATCGGCCCGAACGGTATTGGCAAGACCACCCTGCTGCGCACCCTGGTCAACGAACTGACGCCGGATGCCGGTAGCGTCAAGTGGACCGACGCCGCAGAACTGGGCTACTACGCTCAGGACCACGCGCACGACTTCGAAGACGACGTGACGCTGTTCGACTGGATGGGTCAGTGGACGCAGGGCGAGCAGATGATTCGCGGCACTTTGGGCCGCATGCTGTTCTCCAACGACGAGATCCTCAAGTCGGTCAAAGTGATTTCCGGTGGTGAGCAAGGTCGCATGCTGTTCGGCAAGCTGATCCTGCAAAAGCCGAACGTACTGGTGATGGACGAACCGACCAACCACCTGGACATGGAGTCGATCGAGGCGCTGAACCTGGCTTTGGAAAACTACCCGGGCACGCTGATCTTCGTCAGCCACGACCGTGAGTTCGTATCGTCCCTGGCCACGCGCATCATCGAGCTGAGCCCGGATGGCGTGACCGACTTCAGCGGCACTTACGATGACTACCTGCGTAGTCAGGGTGTGGTGTTCTAAGAACAGCTGCGAGTATTGAGCTGCCAGCTTCAAGCTAAGGCCCTGTCCATGTGACGGGGCTTTTTGCATTCCAGAGCCCAGTATCTATACGGGTACCGACACCATCGCGAGCAGGCTCACTCCTACAGGAGGACGCGTTTCAACTGTGGGAGATTCTATGGTTCATGCCTAGCCCCTAAACGGCTTTAGGTG
>NZ_NQYG01000107.1:0-10188 GCF_002878485.1 Pseudomonas sp. AD21 | reverse complement strand
CACCTGGACTCATGAAGTCTCCGGTACTTCGGGTTCCGATGACTGGCGTGCTCCAGTCGTTTAATTACGGCTGATGGTTGTACCGTCTCGGCCGGTTTAGCCGGTCGAGGCATCTTTACTACTCAAAGAATTTTGCTGCCAGATCCTTAGCGACCTGGCGGCGTCGCAGCACTGTGCGAGGGACAAGGGAATGTTCTCACCGGCCAACCAGCCTCATTTCAATCTGACCATCGATGGCGCGGACAGCGATTTTCAGGTGCTGTCGTTCACCGGTCGGGAAGCCCTCAACACTCCCTTCGAATTCGAGCTGGAACTGGTCAGCGAAAAGGCTTCGATCAACCTCGAAAGCCTACTGCACAAACTCGCGTTCCTGCAGCTGTCGCCCAGTGGCACGGGGATTCACGGGCTGATCTACAGCATCGCCCAAGGCGAGGCGGGCAAGCGCCTGACCCGCTACAAAATCTCCCTGCGACCGCAGCTGTCGTACCTTGCGCACCGCTTCAACCAGCGTATTTTCCAGCAGATGACTGTGCAGCAGATCATCAGTCAGGTGCTGGAAGAGCACGGCATCCTCGCCAGCGATTATCACTTCCAGCTGAGCGCGATCTATCCCGAGCGCATCTACTGCACGCAGTACGATGAAAGTGACCTGCATTTCGTCCAGCGCCTGTGCGAAGAGGAGGGGATTCACTACCATTTTCAGCACACGTCCAGCGGCCACAAACTGACCTTCGGCGATGACCAGACGGTGTTCCCCAAACTGGCGCCAGTGGCTTACCAGCAGGACTCCGGACTGGTCGCCGATCAACCGGTGGTCAAGCGTTTCGGCCTGCGTCTGGCCACCCGCACTAGCCGTACCACACGGCGCGATTACGATTTCGTCAAACCGAAGATCGAGCTGGAAAGCGATGCCAAAAGCAGCGCCCAACCGGATCTTGAGGACTACGACTACCCGGGCCGTTTCGTGGATCGCGACCGTGGCAAGCACCTGGCCAATCGGGCACTGGAACGTCATCGCAGCGATTATCGACTCGCCGAAGGCAACAGCGATCAGCCTATCCTGGTCAGCGGGCATTTCCTCGCCCTGACCGAACACGCCAATCCGACGTGGAATGACCTGTGGCTGCTCACCGAAATCTTCCACGAAGGCAAGCAACCGCAAGTGCTGGAAGAATCGGTGACCAGCGACACCACCGACCTCAAGGACGATTTCCACCAGGGCTATCGCAACCGCTTCAGCGCCATCCCGTGGGACGTCCCGTACCGTCCGCCGCTCGATCACCCGAAACCGAAAGTCCTCGGCACGCAAAGCGCGGTGGTCTGCGGCCCCGAGGGCGAAGAGATCTACTGCGACCAGTACGGCCGGGTGAAGGTGCAGTTCTTCTGGGATCGCGAAGGCGAGCACGACGACAAGACCAGTTGCTGGATGCGCGTGGCCTCGAACTGGGCCGCGGAAACCTTTGGCGCGATCAACATTCCGCGGGTCGGCATGGAGGTGTTGATCACCTTCCTGGAAGGCGATCCCGATCAGCCGCTGATTACCGGCTGCCTGTACCACGGCGCGAATCTGCCACCGTACAAACTGCCGGACTTCAAGACTCTGGCCACGGTCAAGAGCAAGGAATACAAGGGCAGCCGCGCCAACGAGCTACGCATCGACGACACCACCAGCGAGATCAGTATTGCGCTGCGCAGTGATCACGGCGCCAGTGCGATCAACCTCGGCTACCTGACCCATCCGCGCCCGAGCGGCGGCCAGCCGCGTGGCGAAGGTTTCGAGTTGCGCACCGACCGCCATGGCGCCGTGCGTGCCGGGGCCGGTCTGCTGATCACCACCGAGCCGCGCCCGAATGAATCCAAGCACCACAAGGATCTGCCGGAAACCGCTGAACGTCTCGCCACCGCCAGCGATCAGCAGGACGGTTTCGCCACCCAGGCCAAAGAGCTTCAAGCCCAAGAGGCCGGCGATCAGGACGACGTGGCCAAGGCCTTGCACGCGCAGCACCAAGGCGTGCTCGGTTCGGGACCGGCGAACCTCACCGCCAACGAATTCCCCGAGTTCACCGAGCCGCATCTGGTGCTCGCGAGCCCGGCCGGCATCGCCCTGACCACGCCGCGCTCCAGCCACATCGCCACCGGCGAACACCTGGCGCTGAGCAGCACCGGGCACACCAGTTTTTCCGTCGGCAAACGCCTGCTGGCCAGTGCAAGTCGTGGCATGCGCCTGTTCGTGCAAAGCATGGGCTGGCGCCTGGTCGCGGCCTCCGGCGACATCGACGTCAAGGCACTGAAGGACAGCATCAACCTGCTGGCCAAACTCAACATCACCGCCAACGCCGACCGCATCACCATCACCGCGAAAACCGAACTGGTAATTCAGGGCGGCGGCAGCGCCACCACCTACAACGCCGGCGGCATCACCCACGCCACCAGCGGCCCGTACACCGCGCACGCGGCGAACTTCGCCTACACCGGCGCAAAAAGCCTCGCCGGCGTGTTCCCGGAACCGCCGAAACCGGGCAAGGGCAATCTGGAACTGTTCAACCAGTACGCCGGGCGCCAAGGCATCAAGGAAGGCGATTACGAAGTTATCGACGCGCTGGGCAAAAGCATCAAGGGCAAGCTCGACGCCAAGGGTTTTGCCAGCGTCGCCGGCGCGGCACCGGGCCCGGCACGGGTGCTGTTCGGCAAGGATCCGGCGGACACCTGGAGCGATGGCAGTTATATCGGCAAGCCGGAGTGGCCGTTGAATCCGCCGGGGGCCGAAGACGTGCCGAGCCAGGTGCAGGCCATGGTGGCGCAGGTGCTGCCAAGCAAGAGCTGGGACATGTTGGAGAAGGGCAAGGAATTGGCGCAAACAGGGATGAACGCAGTGCAGACAGCGCAAGGTGTGATGCAAACCGCGCAGCAAGTCAAAGGTGTGATGCAGGGCGGGATGGTCGGGTTGCCGAAATTGGCGAGTGCGGCCATGCCGGGTGCGTCGGGGATTCTTGGGGCGGCGAGCAAGGCTGGTAAATTGCCAAGCCTGCCATCGGTATCGTTACCGAAAGCCGCGATAAAAGCGCCGGATCCGGGTTCAGTTTCCAGTCTGCTACCTGGTGAGGTGCTGTCATGACCACACCTGTGCCTGCTGTCGAGAAAAAGCGCGAACCGCAAGTGGCGATCGTCCCGCTCAACACCATCGACATCAAGGACGTCGGACGCGGTGCGGCAAAATTCGATGCCTGGCTGCAATCGATCAGCGGTGGTGTCGTGACGCTTGATCGAGTCAAGAACGTTGCGGGTGCCTTGCCGGTTGTGGGCAACATCATGGCGTTGGTCGATGCGCTCGGCGACATTGTGACGTTGGCCAAAAGCAAACAGCGCCAGGTTCTGGACTGGGTCAGTCTGGGCATCAACCTGATCGGTGTACTGCCGGCTCCCCCGACCATGGCTTCAGCGCGAATGACCTTGCGCCCGACACTTTCACTGGTCCGTCAGGAGTTACGCAACAGCGCCAAGATGTTGCTGGGGGACTCGTTAATTGAAGTTCTGATCGGGCACTTGAATGCGACCATCGTCGGTACGATCGATGACTTCGTGGAAAAGGCCAAACCTAAACTCGCGAGCATTCTTGATGACGCCGGCGAGCTTGGCCAGAAAGCGGTGAACGAGATTGCCAAGGGCCTGGAAACCGTGGTCAATGGCAAGCTCGATGCCAAGGGCGATATGAAGGCTGCGAGCGCCAAAATGAGCGCCGCCGGTGGGCAATTGCTGCATGACCCGAAGGCCGCAATTGGCAATATATTTGGCGCCGCTTTCAGTGCCTACAAGGCTGCGGGTAAAGGTGTCGCCAACAGCGCCGCGAAGAATCTGTTGCCGGAGAGTGCCAAGTCGCTCGTACTGAGCAACACGTCCATGCTCCGCACCTTGGGCGTGGAGTTGCGATCGCAAATGAAAAAGCTTGGCGATCCCGGCGTCCAACATTCCATCGGCTGGCTGCTGCAGATGTTGGCAGGCGCTGTGGTCACTTGGCGCAAGCGCAGAGCTCACGGTCAGGGCACCTCAGTCAAGCCGAACGCGACCAGTCAGGCTCGGCATCAGGCGGGTGAGGGACGGCTGGAGTCGACCAGCCTTCAGGCGCCCGCCACCTCGCACTGCAACGCCTGCAAGAATGGTGTCGCCGCGACCACCACCCGCAGCATCAGTTTTGCGTTGGGTTCGGAAACGTTCACTCATACCGATTTCAGTTTGCCCGGCCCATTTCCGATCGAATGGGTTCGCACCTATAGCTCGCGACTCGACGCTTACGATCGAAGTGAGCTGGGCGCGCGCTGGGTTACTGAGTTCACCACGCGTTTCGATTGTGTCGATGATGGCCTCGCCTACTACGCCGCCGACGGTCGGATTCACGCGTACCCGCTACCCAAACCGGGACTGTTTTACCATGACGCCATTGAGAACGTCACCGTCGTTCGCGCGTCTGAAAACCAGATCATCTTGTGCCGTGGTATCGAGCGCCGGGAAACCTACGTTCGCCGAGGTCAGCAATATCTGTTGAGCGGTGTGGTGTTGCGCAATGGCGCGGGGATCATGCTCCACTACGAACACCGACACGGCAATTCGTCCGTGTTGTCGGACCTGATCACTTATCAGGACGACATCACCCAAGTCCATCGGCATCTGGGCACCCTGATCGATGACCAAGGCCGTTTGTCCGGACTGTGGGAGATTTGCGATGGCGTGCCTCAGCGTCAGCTGTGCGCCTACAAATATGACGTCAATGGTGACCTGATTCAGGCGCAGGACGAGAACGGCGCGGTCAGAACCTACCAGTACCAGTCTCACTTGATCACTCGTTACACCGACCGTACCGGACGCGGTATGAACCTGCAGTGGGACGGAGCGAGCGCCAAGGCCAAAGCCATCCGCGAATGGGCGGACGACGGTAGCTTCGATACACGCCTTGAGTGGGACGAAAACATTCGTCTGACCTATGTGACCGATGCGCTCGGCAATGAGACCTGGCACTACTACGACATCCTTGGCTATACCTATCGCATTCGCCACCCCGACGAGCGTTCAGAGTGGTTCTTCCGTGATGAAGCCAAGAATGTCTTGCGCCACGTTCACCCTGACGGAACCGCCGATCTCTACAGTTATGACGAGCGTGGCAACCGGGTTGAACATATCCGTCCAGATGACTCAGTGGAGCATTACGCCTACGACGATCAGGACCAACTGATCAAGGTAATGGACGCGGAGGGCGGAGTCTGGCTGCGCGCCTATGACGATCGCGGCAATCTTGTCGAAGCAGTTGATCCGCTGGGTAACAAGACGGAATACGCCTACAGCCCGTCCGGCCAACCCGTTGCCATCATGAATGCTATCGGCAACGAGAAAACCCTTGAGTACAACGATGCCGATCAACTGATCAAGTACACCGACTGCTCCGGCAAAACCAGTACCTGGGATTACAACGAGCGTGGTCAGCTGAGCTGCTTTACCGATGCCGCCGGACAAAGCACCGAGTATTACTACCAGGCAGGGCAGTTGGTGCTGATCAAGCATCCGGACAAGACCGAAGAACGTTTTGAGCGTGATGCCGAAGGGCGCTTGCTGGCCCATGTCGATGCGCTGGAGCGTTGCACAACTTGGCAATACACCGCCGCCGGCCTGATTGCGCAACGAGTGGATGCTGCCGAGCAGACGTTGCGTTATCGCTGGGATCGCCTGGGTCGCTTGCTGACTCTGGAAAACGAAAACGAGCGGGCGGCCCATTTTCGCTATGACCCAATAGGCCGCCTGCTTGAGGAAAATGGCTTTGACGGGCGCGTGACGCGCTACCGCTATGACCCGGAAACCGGGCGGCTGGCGGACATCATCAACGGCAGTCGGCGCATTGCTGTCAGTTTCGACCCTATGGGGCGTCTGGTTGAGCGAAGTGCACATCTGGGTGATCAGTCCCAGAGCGAATCCTACGCCTATGACGGCAACGGCAACTTGACCATGGCCTGTAACGACCAGAGTCGTTTGCAGTGGTTCTACGACCCTGCCACCAATCTGGTGCGTGAGCACCAGCATTACCTGGGACTGGAAGCCTCGGGCGTTGCGCTTTGGCAGCATGAGTACGATGCGCTCAATCAGCGAATTGCCACGGTTCGCCCGGATGGGCATCGGGTCAGTTGGCTAACCTACGGCAGTGGCCATCTGCTCGGAATACGCATAGATGACCAGGAGTTGGTCGGCTACGAACGCGACGACTTGCACCGTGAGGTCGCCCGTCATCAGGGCAACCGCCTGCTGCAGACGCAGAAGTGGGATCCGGTCGGGCGGTTGCAGGAGCAATTGCTCGTTCGCTCTGATGACAAATCCACGCTGCTTAAGCGCCAGTACACCTTTGATGCCGTCGGCCAACTGACCGACATCAATGACAGTCGCCGTGGTGCGTTGAGCTACCGATATGACCCTGTCGGCAGACTGCTGGTCGCTGCCAGTCGTCTGGGCATCGAAACCTTTGCCTTCGATCCGGCCGGTAATCTGCTGGACGAACAGGTCAACGAAATACGCCGGCCGCTTGATCAGGATGTCTCGCACCACAAGGTGCTGGATAACCTGCTGCGCGAATACGCCGGCACTCATTATGAATACGACGAGCGTGGCAACCAGACAGTTCGCTGGCAAGATGGTAATCGCGCCTGTTTGCAATGGGACCTCTTCGATCGGTTAGTGCATTTCGAAGATAAACATCTGGCGGTGGATTTCGCCTATGACGCATTGGGGCGGCGCTTACATAAAAACTCCCGGGCGCATTACACAGCCCGTCCGGAAGCCGGCTCGCAGTGGAACCGTCACGAAAAGGCGCGTAAACAGCGCGAGTTTGACTGTGGATTCACGCTGTACGGATGGGACGGTGACAACCTCGCCTGGGAAAGCAGCCCCGCTGACCTTGAGGGCGGCACCGGGCGCACGGTGCACTATATCTACGAGCCGGGCTCCTTTGTTCCAGTGGCACAGGCCCTTCGACACGCCCACATCAACCTCATGGAAATGCCTGAGTACCATGGCGATTACAGCCTCGACGAAGATCCGTTGTGGAATCATCAGCCTCGCGTAGAACCCTTCGATGCGGTGCTCTGGTACCAGTGTGATCACCTGGGTACGCCGCAGGAGTTGACCGACGAGAGCGGCAATATTGCCTGGAGTGCTCAGTACAAAGCTTGGGGTGTGGCAAGCGAAGAGTACTCGCCATGGGCCCAACGGCAAGGTGTGCGCAACCCAATTCGTTTTCAAGGGCAGTACCACGATGTTGAAACCGGGCTGCATTACAATCGGTATCGTTATTATGATCCGGGCACTGGGCGGTTCATCAGTCAGGATCCGATCGGCTATCGCGGTGGGGTTAATCTCTATTGCTACGCGCCGAACCCGGTTGACTGGACGGACCCTCTCGGACTCAAGAAACAACCGATACGAGTCGTTAACGGTTGTCCAATCGTCGGCACCGGGCAAAAGACTGGCGGTGTTGGTCATGCCGAACAATCCGAGGCCATCGCCGAGGAGATGGCGAAAAGCGGCCAGTATCAGAAAGTCGGTGTTGATGTGGCCGTTAAAACGGTGACGGGTGTGCCGACTGATCCTCGAACACGTCCGGACGTGACGGGCTTGCGTCATGACGGTACGGTGGACATAGTTGAAGTGCCGTCGCCGACTGATGACCCCATAAAACTGAGGGCCAAAGGTAACAACACCTTGGCTGCGCTGGGACCTCGTGCCGGTGTATACACAGACACTCCAAAAACCAAGAGAGCTTCAAAATGAGTCAACGGTACAACTTCCTCGTCGCCCATCTGAAAAAGGATGGCTTGGTACAACTGCCTGCCGTCAGCGCCTCTCTGAGGGAATGGTTTGCGCAGTTGGGAGTGGCCATTGATCGCTTCGGTAACAATGCCGGGAAGGTCGTCAAGTTCTCTGAGAAAAATTATGAAAAGAACTTGCAGGCATCCGAGTCTGAAGGGGTAACGCTTTATTCCGAGCGAATCTGGCCAAAGGATGAATGCGACGAACGGATGAACTGTAATGTCAGTGCCTTTTTTCTACATGACAATGGCTTGCTTTTGAGCGTCGCTGGCGAGGTCATGAGTCTCGATCAACTGATCGATTCGTTCTGGCATCTGGAGGGCTTTTCCGAGCTCTTTGAATACCTGTATGCCTATAAGGAAACCCAAGGTTACGGAACCGGCTTTGGCTTGGGCTTTTACACCCCGGACGAGTTGCACCCCTTGATGTGGGAGGGGCGCAACCAGGTCGGCAAATGGGCAGCGGCTACTCGAAACGCAGTCGATGCTCTCTACATCAGAGATGTTTTTGACTTCAATGCGTTCAGTGAGAAAAAAATGAATGCGTTGCCAGCGCTAAAGCAAATCGCACTAGAGTCGGTGATGAATCGGTACGGCGAGCGTCAGCTGCAAAACGGCTGGAATGTCTGGTGCGTGAATGGCGACGATCAGCGTAACGCTAGAAAAGAGCTGATTGCCAGAGATGTGCTCGCCGCCTTCTCTGCATGAGGTCCGAGTGACCAGGCGAGTTTCTGCTGCAGGGTTGAACGATCGTTGTTTGCCGTCAGGTTCGACATTCAATATCGACACGCAGGGTGATGTAGGTATCAGGATGTCGTAGTAATGGCATCCCGCTGCCCGTCAAAGGAGTGACAACATGAAAGACGCCATTCGCCTGGGAGACTCCACCACCCATGGTGGCAAGGTTCTCGAGGCCTTCTCTCAAACCGACCTCAACGGCAAGCCGATTGCCGGGCTCGGTCACAAGGTCAGTTGCCCATTGTGCAAAGGGATTTTTCCGATCGCCGAGGGCAGCAGCACCTACACCGTTGGTGGCGTGCCCGTCGCTCTCGACGGCATGAAAACCGCCTGCGGTGCCGCACTGATTGCCAGTGGCCCGAAAGGGGCTGTTACCAGCTGAATCCATATTTTGTGCATCGATGCCTTCTACAGGGCGGCGGGTTCCTGCCATCTGCCACCTGTTTGAAGGGCACCTGAAGCATGAATGAAGTCGTTCTACTACATCGCCTGAATATTGATGCCAACCAACAAACCGTGGGTTTTACATGCTGGATCAACGTACAGGCTGTGCGAGTAAGCCGGTCATTGAAGTAACGATGGAACTCAAAACTCTCTGGATGTTAAAGGAATAAATATGAAAGCCACTTCTTTGTTTCTCGCTATCGCCGCCACTGTCGGCATCTCCAGCCTGGCAGTCGCAGAAGCGCCAGATCCCGCTACCCTGAAAGGCATGTACGACAGCGGTCGTAACATGTCGGGCCTGATCAAGCATTGCGTCGACAAGGGCTACCTGAAAGCGGACAGCACTGAAAACGCCAACAAGATGGTGGTGTTCGTTGCGAATATGCCGGGTGAGTTCGACAAGGCCGATGGCGACAAGAGCGAAGGTTTCGGTCGCAAAGGCGAAGTGTTGGCTGATGGTCAATACAAGAGTCTGGAAGGCAACCTGCCGCCGGATCTGAACCTCAAGCAATGGTGCGAGCAAGCGGATCAAGGGATGCGCGAGGGGCTGAAGCAAATCGGCTTGTAAAAGAAATGATTCAAACGACACCGAGGAAAACCTCGCCATGAAACCCGAAAAACCGCTCACCGACGCCTCGGCACTGATCGACGCTCGAGTCGCTGAACTGGCCGATTGGCGCGGTGCCATCCTCGGCGAGATTCGCAAGGTCATTCACCAGGCTGACCCCGAGGTGGTGGAGGAGTGGAAGTGGCGGGGTGTTCCGGTGTGGTCGCGGGGCGGCATCATTTGCACCGGGGAGACCTACAAGGCTGCGGTGAAGATGACCTTCGCCAAGGGCGCGGCGCTGGCCGATCCTGCGGGGTTGTTCAACGCCAGCCTTAAGGGCAACACTCGGCGGGCGATTGATTTTCACGAGGGCGACCAGGTCGATGCACAGGCCTTGAAAGCGCTGATTCGCGAGGCGATTGCGTTGAATTTGTCGAAGTGAATCGCGGCGTTTGTCTTGGTTCAGGAATAACTGGCTGTTTTAAAACAATTTTTTTGCATTCAGGGCTTCCCAGATCGAAAAAAGGTTGGTAAATTGCGGCCCATTCTCGCAGAGCTTGTTACAGAGCTTGAGATACAGGGGCGTCGCCAAGCGGTAAGGCAGCAGGTTTTGATCCTGCC
>NZ_NQYG01000106.1:0-10672 GCF_002878485.1 Pseudomonas sp. AD21 | reverse complement strand
CCGCGTCACTGGACGCAGAGCGTCCCTAGAGGCATTCCTTTGCTGCGCGTGGGAACGATCAGATCTAAGGGTTTAGATCAGTGGCTCATCCGCCTTCTTGTTCTTCCAGCCATCATTGCCCGGCAGAATCAGGTTCAGCGCAATCGCCACCACCGCGCATAGCGCGATGCCTTTGAGGCCGAAGTCGTCCGGACCGGTACCGGTGCCGACCAGCACACCGCCAATCCCGAACACCAATGTCACCGAAACGATCACCAGATTGCGCGCCTCGCCCAGATCGATCTTGTGACGGATCAGGGTGTTCATCCCCACTGCGGCGATCGAGCCGAACAACAGGCACAGAATCCCGCCCATCACTGGCACCGGGATGCTTTGCAGCAGCGCGCCGAACTTGCCGATGAACGCCAGGGTGATGGCGAAGATCGCCGCCCAGGTCATGATTTTCGGGTTGTAGTTCTTGGTCAGCATGACGGCGCCAGTCACTTCGGCGTAGGTAGTGTTTGGCGGGCCGCCGAACAGACCGGCTGCGGTGGTAGCGATGCCGTCACCGAGCAAGGTGCGGTGCAGGCCAGGCTTCTTCAGGTAATCGCGACCGGTCACGCTGCCCACGGCAATCACGCCGCCGATGTGCTCGATCGCCGGGGCCAGGGCCACCGGAACGATGAACAGAATCGCCTGCCAGTTGAACTCCGGCGCGGTGAAATGCGGAATCGCGAACCATGGCGCTGCGGCAATCTTCGCGGTGTCGACCACGCCGAAATAGAACGACATGGCAAAACCGACCAGCACGCCGGAAATGATCGGCACCAGACGGAAGATGCCTTTGCCGAACACCGCCACGATCAACGTGGTCAGCAGCGCCGGCATCGAGATCAGCATCGCGGTCTGGTAGTGGATCAGTTCAGAACCGTCGCCAGCCTTGCCCATCGCCATGTTCGCGGCAATCGGTGCCATGGCCAGGCCGATGGAAATGATCACCGGGCCAATCACCACGGGTGGCAGCAAACGGTCAATGAAGCCTGTGCCCTTGATCTTCACGGCAAGGCCCAGGAAGGTGTAGACGAAACCGGCCGCCATCACGCCGCCCATGGTCGCGGCGAGGCCGAACTGGCCCTTGGCGAGAATGATCGGGGTGATGAAAGCGAAGCTCGACGCCAGAAACACCGGTACCTGACGCCCGGTGACGATCTGGAACAGGATCGTCCCAAGACCTGCGGTAAACAGTGCCACGTTCGGGTCCAGGCCCGTGATCAGCGGCATCAGCACCAAGGCGCCGAAAGCCACGAACAGCATCTGGGCGCCGGACAACACCGTACGCCAGAGCGGATCGTTGAACTCTTGCTGCATGCTCACGCGTCCTTCTGCTTGGTGCCGAAGATCTTGTCACCCGCATCGCCAAGCCCAGGAATGATGTAGCCGTGCTCGTTCAAGCGCTCATCGATGGACGCGGTGTAGATGGTCACGTCCGGGTGAGCTTTTTCTACTGCAGCAATACCTTCCGGCGCGGCGACCAGCACCATCGCGCGGATGTCCTTGCAACCGGCTTTTTTCAGCAGATCGATGGTCGCTACCATCGAGCTGCCGGTGGCGAGCATCGGGTCGATGATCATCGCCAGGCGTTCGTTGATTTCCGGAACCAGTTTTTCCAGGTAGGTGTGGGCTTGCAGGGTTTCTTCGTTGCGGGCGACGCCCACGGCGGAAACCTTGGCACCCGGGATCAGGCTCAGTACGCCTTCCAGCATGCCGATACCGGCGCGCAGGATCGGCACGACGGTGATCTTCTTGCCGGCGATTTTCTCGACCGACACGGTGCCGCACCAGCCTGCAATATCGTAGGACTCCAGCGGCAAATCTTTTGTAGCTTCATAGGTCAACAGGGCGCCGACTTCCTGAGCAAGCTCACGGAAATTCTTGGTGCTGATATCGGCGCGGCGCATCAGGCCGAGTTTATGGCGGATCAGCGGATGGCGGATCTCGAGGATGGGCATGGAAAAACTCCGGCGGCGGGCAAAAAAACCGGCCTAGATTAATCTATCCGAGGGTGATGTCCTATAGGACATTCTGTACGTTAGTCCATAAAGGCTTGATTCGGCCTCGCTGGATGCGTACCTTTGCCCGCTTTTCCGAAAACATCCCCCCCTGGAGAGTGCCATGTCCGCTGATCTCGAGCATATCCGTCAAATCATGCGAGAGGCTGACTGCCTGTACACCGAAGCTGAAGTCGAGGCCGCCATCGCCCGCGTCGGTGCACAAATCAACGAACAACTGGCTGACAGCAACCCGGTGGTGTTCTGCGTGATGAACGGCGGGGTGATTTTTTCCGGCAAACTGCTGACTCACCTGCAATTCCCGCTGGAAGCGTCCTACCTGCACGCCACTCGTTATCGCAACGAAACCAGCGGCGGCGACCTGTTCTGGAAAGCCAAGCCGGAAGTCTCGTTCATCGACCGCGACGTGCTGATCATCGACGACATCCTCGATGAAGGTCACACCCTGGGCGCGATCATCGATTTCTGCAAACACGCCGGCGCGCGCAAAGTGCACACCGCCGTGCTGATCGACAAGGACCACGACCGCAAGGCGCGTCCTGACCTGAAAGCAGACTTCGTCGGCCTGCCGTGCATCGACCGTTACATCTTCGGTTACGGCATGGACTACAAAGGCTACTGGCGCAACGCCAATGGGATCTTTGCCGTTAAAGGCATGTAAGAACCCCGCACCATCCCCTGTAGGAGTGAGCCTGCTCGCGATAGCGGTCTGTCAGCAACGTTGATGTTGACTGATACGACGCTATCGCGAGCAGGCTCACTCCTACAGTTGTTTTGGGTGTGCAGATTCATCCTCGATACCCATGCTAGAGTGCGCGGCCCCGCCTCCGGAGCCTGTCATGAGCCTCTTGATCCGCAGTTTTGCCGCCCTGTTGCTGACCTTCAGCCTGCCGCTTTTTGCTGCGCCGATGCACAGTCAGTTTCTGCCGCCGGACGACCTGACCCTGCGCGATGCGGAACCTGAACAGCAACAATTGCTGCAAGTCACCGATTATTCCGTGGTCGTCGGCGCGCAACGCCAGTCCAATCAACAGCCGATTCCGGTCACCTCGCCACTGATGATCCGCCTCAGGGGCAAGTCCTTGAACAAGGGCGCGAGCATCACTCAGGTCCTGGTCAACTTCGATGGCGAAAGCAAAAGTCTGAAAAAACCGGTCTACGACGACAAGAGCAAAACCCTGACGTTGTTTTATCCACAGGCCCAATACCGGGTGATCATCGATCTGCTGCGCAACGACACCGTCTATGTGCAGTTCCTTGGTTACGCCAACGGCCATATCTGGGCCGATTTGCACACCGGGGCCGTTCGAGCGCGTTGAGCCTTGTGCCCGGGCAGGGGTAAACTGCCCGCCCCGTGTCATGTCTGCGAGCTGGAGTCGGCAATGCGTAAAGATAAGAAACAAGTGATTGGTGACGAGATCGGCGATGAGCAGATCAAGCTGTTCCTCGATTTTGAGCCGGTCGACGCCACTTCGCCGTCGCTGCACAAACTGATCAAGGCTTACCGTGGTCTGCGCATCGATGACTTCGAGCGGTTTCTGACGTTCTTCGTGGCTGCCGGTTATGACGTGGATGGCAAGGACGAGCAGGGCAAGACCTTCGTTGAGCTGATCGCGGATCAACGCAACGCGCCGGACTACATCGAGCTGATCGAAAAGTCCCGCACGTGAGGTATCCCCAATAACTGTGGCGAGGGGATTTATCCCCGTTCGGCTGCGCAGCAGTCGCAGAACCAAAAAATGCGGTTTGCCTGACACACCTTATCAGCAGGTTTTGGGGCCGCTTCGCAGCCCAGCGGGGATAAATCCCCTCGCCACAGAAGTCTTGCCAATGTTCACGCGTAAAAAAACGCCCCGCACTCACTGAGTACGGGGCGTTTTTTATGCGGCGTGATCAAGCGAAGCTTGGGGTCTCGCTGCTTTCTTCAACCAGTTCCAGCGCGATGTTGTTCTGCGTGTTGATTTTGCGATACAGCGCAGCATCGGTCTCCAGGACTTTCTCGCGGGCCGGGAAGATCTCGGCCAGTTTGCCAGCCCACTCACCCTTGGCCTTGGCCGGGAAGCACTTCTCGATCAGTTCCAGCATGATCGAAACGGTTACCGAAGCGCCTGGCGAAGCGCCGAGCAGGGCGGCGAGGGAGCCGTCCTTGGCCGCGACCAGTTCTGTACCGAACTGCAGGATGCCGCCTTTCTTCGGGTCTTTCTTGATGATCTGCACCCGTTGGCCGGCCACTTCCAGGCGCCAGTCTTCGGCTTTCGCCTCGGGGTAGAAGCGACGCAGGGAATCCAGGCGCTGCTCCATCGATTGCATCACTTCGCTGACCAGGTACTTGGTCAGGTCCATGTTGTTTTTCGCCACGGCCAGCATCGGCCCGATGTTGCCGGCGCGAACCGACAGCGGCAGGTCCATGAAGGAGCCATGCTTGAGGAACTTGGTGGTGAAACCGGCGTATGGCCCGAACAGCAGGGACTTCTTGCCGTCGACCACGCGGGTGTCCAGGTGCGGCACCGACATCGGTGGCGAACCCACAGCGGCCTGGCTGTAAACCTTGGCCTGGTGCTGTTTGACCACTTCCGGGTTGTCGCAACGCAGCCACTGGCCGCTGATCGGGAAGCCACCGAAGCCTTTGCTTTCTTCGATGCCAGAAGCCTGCAGCAACGGCAGCGCGGCGCCGCCAGCGCCGAGGAAGACAAACTTGGCGTCGACTTCACGGCTGCTGCCGCTGTTGACGTCCTTGATGCTGACGGTCCAGCCGCTGCCGTTACGCTTGAGGCCGGTCACGCGCTTGCAGTATTTGACTTGAGCATCCGGAGCGCTGGTCAGGTGCTTGAGCAACTGATTGGTCAGGGCGCCGAAGTTGACGTCGGTGCCGTTCATCACGCGGGTCGCGGCGAGGACTTCGTCCGGCGAGCGGCCCGGCATCATCAGCGGCATCCACTCGGCCATCTTGGCTTTGTCTTCGGTGTACTCCATGTCGGAGAACGCGTGATGCTTGTGCAGCACGTCGAAGCGTGACTTGAGGAAGGACACACCATTGTCGCCCTGGACGAAACTCAGGTGCGGCACCGGGCTGATGAAGGATTTGCACGAGCCGAACGTGCCTTTCTTGGTCAGGTACGACCAGAACTGCTTCGACACCTCGAACTGGGTGTTGATGTGTACGGCTTTCTTGATGTCGACGGTGCCATCAGCGGCCTGCGGCGTGTAGTTCAGCTCGCACAGACCTGCGTGGCCGGTACCGGCGTTGTTCCAAGGGTTGGAACTCTCCGCAGCACCGGAATCCATCAGCTCGACGACTTCCAGCTTGATCGCGGGGTCGAGCTCTTTGAGCAGCACTGCCAGGGTGGCACTCATGATGCCGGCCCCAACCAGAACTACGTCGACTGCTTCGTTATGCGCCATTTAACGCGTCTCCAAAATCTGCAGCACCAAATTGTCGGCATGGCTGCCAGGCGTTCCGGGACAGGTCAGTGGTGTCCAGGCTATCCATGGTCAGGTTCGCCATGTCCGAATCTTCGCAATTTTTCGCAACTTCGACGGATGTATGCGGCTTGGCTTTCAAGAGCTCCATGAACTCATTTCAGCACGCAGCTGGCAATTCGACTTATGGTCGAGACATCCGTTTTTGTGCAACCAAATCCGTAGCGGACAGGCTTCAGGCTCCGATATTCGAGGTATACCCGGTCCTGTGTCGTTGGGCTGTTTCAGACGCTAATGGTGCATGTTCAGACGCAAAACTTTTCATTTGCTCGCCACACTCTTGTGAAGTTGTGAAAACCCGTTTTTTTCACGCTCTTTTGAAGACGTGAACCTCAAAAAAGGGCTGTCCAGGCTTGGCACCCTGCCCGCAAGGGCAAAAAAAAGCGGTGGCCGAGCGTCATGACAGCTCTGCAGATTCGCGAAAAGCGGGGGTTTTTGCCGGAAGAACAGGCAAGCGCGCCAACTTCACTCGATCTGTGTGGGCGGCTCTCTGTGGGCGATTTTGATGTCGATGCAAGCGCATTGACGCTGTTGCGGGGCCCGATCAGGAGACGTCCTTATAATCGGGGGGAGATTGTATCGAAGAAATGCGGGCAGTTGCTCGTGTTTAATGACTTTTATTAGGCATCCGGTCAGATGCTCAACATCGCCTGTACCCGTGCGCGGGGCTGCGACGGTATGACGCGGGCGCTGGCGGGCAGTGGCTGGTGCAACCAGTTGAGGCGGATTTCTTCGATTTCCACCCAGCCGTCGCCCATTGGCTGCAGGCTGCACTGCTTGAATGCCTGGCAATGGCCGTTGCGGTCGAGCAGGGCAAAGCTGCGGTGCAGCGGACGTGGGGCGAACAACGAGATCAGATAACGCATGGCGAGTACCTTGTTGGAGGACTGCTTTGAAGCTTGCCAGGCAGCCGTGACGCCAAGGTGTATGGGCGGTGAATAATCTGTGACAGGAACCGCTTTCCCAAGGGTTTGTCAGACATTTGAGTATTCACTGTCGAGTGCTGGTGACCCGCAGTGGCCCACCGCTATACTGCCGGCCTGTTTGTGCCTGATTCTGGAGAAAAGAGCATGTTGCAACGCCTGTTGTTCGGTTTGATCACTGTGACCAGTTTGACCCTGGTTGGCTGCGCCCACAGCCCGCAACAACTGAGCCCGGAACCGAAGCTGACCACACAGCTGGCGCCGGTCGGCCACGGTCAGCAAGTGGTGGTGCGCGTGGTTGACGGTCGTCCGTCGCCAACCCTCGGTACCCGTGGTGGCCTGTACCCGGAAACCAGCGCCATCACCGTACAGCGCGAGCAAATCCTGCCTAAGCTGCAGGCTCAGGCTGAAGCCGCCGTGCGTCTGCTCGGCTTCACCCCGACCAGCAACGCGATGAACGCGCCGCAGTTGACCGTGACCCTGACCGAGCTGAAGTACCAGTCGCCCAAAGAGGGCATGTACGTGACCGAAGCTACCATCGGCGCGACCTTCCGTTCCGACGTGCAGAGCGGCAACCGTCGCTACAGCGGACGTTACGGCGCTTCGCTGGACCAGCGTTTCGGCATGGCGCCGAACCAGGAAACCAACACCAAGCTGGTCAGCGATGTGTTGAGCGACGCCTTGACCCGTCTGTTCAAGGACCCGACCGTGGGTCAGATCCTCGCCGAGTAAGTTTTTCGGCGAATGTAAAAAAGCCCGGTGCCAGCGATGGCCCCGGGCTTTTTCGTACTCACTGTTAAGTCAGGCTCAACGCTGCCCCTGTAGGAGTGAGCCTGCTCGCGATTGCAATTTAACATTCAACATCAATGGTTCCTGATCGTCCGCCTTCGCGAGCAGGCTCACTCCTACAGGGGGCAACGGTGTTTCAGGCGGCTTGTGAATAGAAGTCGAGAACGCTCACGCCCGTCAGCAAATCGGTCTCGGGCAAATCCGCATGCTGATGCCCGCCGAGGGCGCAATACACCAGCCAATGGCGATCCTGGACATTGAAGGCGAGGCTGCCGACGAGGCTCTGCTGTTCGTCGGTCGGGGTGATGAGGTACAGGCGATCCTGGTTTTCTGCGTGAAGCATGTCGCGTTCCATGTGTGTTTCGAGGCGCGCATGGTGGCCGATCCAAATGACGAAGCCGTGACACAGGACAGCCATCGGTCGATTGTCAGGTTATTTGTCGCAAAGGCTAGGGCGATGGAAGAGGGTTTGGGTAGAATCCGCGCCGCAGTCGTCGAACGGGCGTCTGCCACACCGATTCAGTTCCGAGGTCTGTGATGTCGCTGCACTTGATGACGCTGTTTACCGCCCATCCCGCCAAATTGATAAACCTGCTGGCGCTGGCCCTGGCCTTCCCGGGCAGTTGGCTGCTGCACGCGACCCGCCGTCGTGAACAACGTGCCATGGCCAGCATCGCCGCCCAGCGCCAGGCCCAACCGAACGCCGAACCGATACTGGATTGGGCGACGTTGCGCATGAACCGGTTCTTCTACCGTTTTGGTTTTGCCTGCCTCGGCCTGGCCCTGATCGTCTCGTGGATCAGCACCCGCTACTAAAAGCAACGCAAGCCTTTGTGGTGAGGGGATTTATCCCCGATGGACTGCGCAGCAGGCCCATGCTTTTTTCCAGATGGAAACAGAGGGGGCGCTGCGCACCCCCATCGGGGATAAAACCCCTCGCCACAATCGGATTTGCCAAAGGTTCTACAGCGGCAACCCAGCTTTTACGCGGTACTGATTGCGCACCGGCGTCGCATATTGCAGCACCAGATACGGACGGTGCTCTTCAGGGCAGGCGTCCAGCCGGCTCTGCCATTCTTCCTGTGCCTTGGCCAGTTCGTCGGCCGGGAACACCTCGGCCGCTTTTGGCACGTTCAGTTGCGGATCGGCATCGGCCCACTGCGCGTACGCCAGGTAATGCACGGGGAACAGGCGATAACCGCCGAGAATCTGCTTGTCCATCTCGACTGCCAATTGCTTGGTGTCTTCGAACAGTTCGGTGATCGGCGCGGCGAAGTTCACGTGCACCCGGCCCTTGTAGCCGGTGATGCCCTTGGCAATGCTCACGTCATCCTCGCCCGGCGCCTTGACGTAGGTGCCAGTGGTGGCGCGGATGTACAGTTCGCGGGCCTTGGCCTGGTCGCACGGGTCGTATTCGTAGCTGATCGACACCGGGGTCAGGTTCAGCGACTGGATGACTTCGCCGAACGGCTCGTCCTTGCGGCTCATGTGGAACATCTTGAGGATCGCCGACTCGGTGCGGTCATCGCCATCCTTGGCCCGGCCTTCGGCCTGAGCGATCCAGATCGAGGCGCAATCGTTGCGGATCGAATAGTTGATGTACGCCGACAACAGTTGATACGCGGCCATCTTCTCGCGACGGCCGGTGATCGAACGATGAACGATGAAGCTCTTGTTCAGGCGCATCAGATCGCTGACAAACGGCTTTTGCAGCAGGTTATCGCCGATCGCGATGCGCGGCGTCGGCAGGCCGGCGTGGTACACGGCGTAGTTGACGAAGGCCGGGTCCATCACGATGTCGCGGTGGTTGGCGATGAACAGATAAGCGCTGCCGGACTTGAATTGCTCGACCCCGGTGTAGGTCACGCCGTCGGTGGCGCGCTCAATGGTGTGGTCGACGTAGGACTCGACCTTGTCCTGCAAAGTCGCCACCGATGTCACGTCGGCGAACTCACGACGCAGCCGATGGGCTATAAGTGGTTTGAGCATCCAGCCGAAGGCACCGGCAAAACGCGGGAAGCGGAAGTGGGTGAGGATATCTAGAAACGCCTTGTCGCCGAGCAGTCTTGCCAGTACCACAGGTACTTCGCTGTCGTCGTAAGGTCGGATGGCATCGAATTCGCCCATCATGCTCTCTTGTTGGAAACGGCTAGGGTAAGTAAAGGATTTGATCGAAAACCCGCGGGGCACGGTCTGAAAAAGTAGCCAGACAAAAATAGCCCTGCAAATAGACCGGCGATTATACGCACAAGTCACCTGGGAGACCGTGATGCTGGAAACCGAGCGCTACGAATGTCCGTATTGTGGTGAGGAAGCTGAAGCTGTTCTGGATTTGTCGGCCGGGGATCAGACCTACATAGAGGACTGCCCTGTGTGCTGCAGGCCGATCAAGTTCACGCTGCAAACCGATGGTCGGGAATGGATGCTCGAAGTCCACAGCGAAAACGAGTGAGGGGCGCGCATGCAGCGAATCTACGAGCCGGAAAACCTGATGGAAGGCGAAATGCTCAAGGGCATGCTCGCCAGCGAAGGCATCGAGGCGCACCTGGTGGGCCGGGATCTGCTCGGCGGCACGGGTGAGTTGCCGATTTTCGGCCTGCTCGGCCTGTCGGTCGATAACGATCAGGCCGAGTACGCCCGCGAGCTGATCACTGCGTACAATGCCGCGCTGCCGCTGCCCGGCGATGAACCGGAGAGCTTCCCCGGCACGCTGGTCTGTTAGGCTGGCGTTCGTTTTACTTCTGAGTCGTGTTGCCCCATGTGTGGACGTTATGCCCTGTTTCGCTGGAACCGCGATTTCGCGGCCCTGCCTGGTTTTCCCGCCGATCAGCAGGCGCAGTGGAACATTTCCCCCAATGATTCGGTGTTGATGCTGCGTGCCGAGGCCGACGGCACGCGCTCGCTGGCCCGCGCCCGTTGGGGCCTGACGCCGCCGTGGCTGACCGATCTGTCGAAAACACCGGCACATGCCCGGGCGGAAACCGTGGCCGAGCAACCTATGTTCCGCGAAGCCTTGCGTCTGCGCCGCTGCCTGCTGCCGGCCAACGGTTTTTACGAATGGCGCGGGACCCAGCGCAAGCGGCCGTTCTGGCTGACGCCGGGGGAGGGCTCGTCATTGTTTTTTGCGGCGATCTGGGAGGCGTATCCGGTGCAGGAACAGGTCTGGTTGAGTACGGCGGTGATTACCCAACCGGCGTCGAGCCAGCGCCGGCCGTTGATTCTCGATGAGGCGGGGCAGGCGGCGTGGCTGGATCCGGAGACGCCGTTGCATGTGTTGCAGGGTTTGCTGGCCAGTGAACCGGCGGCGCTGCGTGAGCGGGTGTTGGCGAATCTGATCAATGATCCGAAACTCAATGGGCCGGAGTGTTTGACCCCGGGTTAAAGCCTGTAGATCAAAAGCCCCTCACCCTAGCCCTCTCCCAGAGGGAGAGG
>NZ_NQYG01000105.1:0-11815 GCF_002878485.1 Pseudomonas sp. AD21 | reverse complement strand
TGGCCCGGGCATTGAGTTCGGCATAAGTCAGCGCCCGCTCACCGGCAACCACCGCTGGCGCCTGCGGCGAGCGCTGCACCTGCGCCTCGAACAGCCCATGAATGGTCTGCTGAAGATCGTAACCAACGTCGGTGGCATTGAGGCCGAACAGCAACTGCCGACGCTCGGCATCCGGTAACACCGGCAGGCGATTCAACGCCTGCTGCGGTGCCTGCTCCAGCGCCTCGGCCAGCGCCGCCAAGGCTCGCTGCATGTACCCGCAGACCCGCGCCGCGCCAATCGACGCGGGGGTCATGACCGTGAGGTCAAAGCCCTGCCCCAGATCATCGACGTTGAGGTTCAGCGGGTAGTTGGTGCGCTCCTCGCTGGAGAGGTTATGGATGCCTTGCCAGCTCAGACGCGTGGCCTGTTGCTGTGCTTCGCTGACGCTGTGCCGGTAGTTGAGCATCGCGCTGAACAGCGGCGACGGCGCCGCCACACCACTGCAACGCTGGGCCAGCGCCAGTGACGCGTGTTCATGGCCAAGCAACGCCGTCAGTTGTGCATGGGTGGCACGCACGCCGGCCCGCACCGAGGTGTCGCCCAGGTCCACGCGCAACGGCAAGGTGTTGATGAACATTCCCAGCCCGCGATCGGCGCCGGTGCCGCCCTGCATTCGGCCCAACAGCACGGTGCCGAACACCACCCGATCATGCCCGGAAGTCGCCGCCAGCACTTGCCCCCACGCCAGATGGAACAGGCTCGCGACACTCACGCCCATCTGCCGCGCCTGGCGGCGCAGATTCAGGGCCAGGGCCGCGGGCACGCTCTGCCGCGTTTCTTCAATGTCATGCCCGTCGCCGCGTACATCGAGCAGACCGAACGGCAGCGTCGGCTCGTCGATGTCGCCGAGCATTGCGCGGAAGAACGCCTCATGCTCCTGCTCACTGACGCCCAGGCGCGTCTGCGCCACGTAGTTGCGGTACGGCACGGCCGGCAGCGGCGCGTCGGCGTGGCCAAAGAGGATCGCCTGCATTTCCTCCTGCACCACGGCCAGTGCCGTGTGATCCATGGCGATGTGATGGAACAACAGCATGGCGACCACCCGGTCGTTGGCCGGATCGCGTGCATAGACCAGACGAATCAACGGTGCCTGACTGAGCTCGATGCGGTAATGCCGTGCGTCGAAACGCTCATACAACTGCGCCAGAACATCACCGGCCGCCTGGTCGAATGCGACTTCCTGCACTGGCAGTTCGGCCTCGCGCCACACCACTTGCACCGGCGTTGCCAAGCCCTCCCAGACCACCCCGGTGCGCAAGATGTCGTGCCGGCTCATGACCTGACGCAGCGCGGCGGCGAAGGCCTGCAAGCGTTCGAGGCTGTCGAATGCCAGGCGCGATTGCAGCAGGTACGGATCGCCCTGCGCGGCGCTCAAGTGGTGATAAAGAATGCCTTCCTGCAGCGGCGCCAACGGATAAATATCCTGCACGTTGGCCGCACCACCCGGCACGGTGGCAACCACCCGTTCAATGCTTGGCTGATCCAGTTGCAGCAGCGTCAGCAGGTCCGGGGTGATGCGCGTGCATCCCGGCGCAATCAGGTTGGCCGGCACCTCGACTTCGCGACCGCTGCCCACGGCGGCGGCCAGTGCGGCGAGGGTCGGCTGGCTGAACAGCACGCGCACATCGGTGCTCAGGCCGAGCTGACGCATGCGCTCGATCAGGTTCACCGCCAGCAGCGAATGGCCGCCCAGTTCGAAAAAGTTGTCGTGTCGACCGACCTGCTCGACCTGCAACACCTCGGCCCAGACCTGCGCCAGCGCGATTTCCACCGAGCCTTGCGGAGCCGCGTATTCGCGGCTGAGCCAGGCGTCCTGATCCGGTTCGGGCAAGGCCTTGCGGTCGAGTTTGCCGTTGGCCGTGAGCGGCAGCACTGGCAGGCGCACGTAAGCGGCGGGCACCAGTGCCTGCGGCAAGCGCGCTTGCAGATGCAGGCGCAGATCTTCGATGTCGACCGCCGTACTGGCGGTGAACCAGGCGATCAGGCGCGCCTCGCGCACCAGCACCACCGCATCCTGCACCGCCGGATGGCTGGACAGCGCGGCGTCGATTTCCCCCAGTTCCACGCGCACGCCACGCAGCTTGACCTGATCGTCATTGCGCCCCAGGTACTCAATGTTGCCATCGGCCAGCCAGCGCGCGAGATCGCCGGTGCGGTACATGCGCGCCTGCGGTTCGTCGCTGAACGGGTCTTCGAGAAAGCGTTCGGCAGTCAGCTCAGGACGGTTCAGGTAACCCCGGGCCACGCCCGCGCCACCGACGTACAACTCGCCGGCGACCCCGACCGGTACCGGACGTTGCTGATCATCAAGCAGGTAGACCTTGGCGTTGCTCATCGGCCGGCCGATGTGCAGCAACTGTCCGGCATTGATCTGCCCGAAGGTCGCAACCACCGTGGCCTCGGTCGGGCCGTAGTTGTTGATCACGGCAAAGCTTTGCTCGCGGTTGAACTGGCGCAGACGATCGCCGCCGATCAGCAACGTGCGCAGCGTCGGGTGCTGCAGTTCGCGGCTGAAGGCGTATTCGGCGATCGGCGTCGGCAGGAAGCTCACCTGCAACGGTTGCGCGCGCCACCAGTCGAGCAAGTCATCCAGGTGTTCGTTGCTGATCGATTGCGGCGGCAGGTGCAGGGTCGCGCCGACGCACAGCGCCGGCCAGACTTCCCAAGCCATCGCGTCGAAACCGCAACCGGCGACACTCGCGGTGTGGCTGCCGGCCCGCAGGTCGAACGCCTCGCAGTGCCAGTGCACGAGGTTTTCCAGGGTCGCGTGTTCGACCATCACGCCTTTCGGCTGGCCGGTGGAGCCCGAGGTGTAAATCACGTAGGCCAGATGCGCCGGGGTCAGCGTCGGCAGTAGCGGATTGCTGTCCGGCAGGTGCTGCCAGATGGCATTGTCCAGATCGATCACCGGCACCCGGCCCAGCAGGTCGCGGGTCGACGCCTGCGTCAGCACCGCCACCGGGTCGCTGTCCTGCAGCAGGTAGGCGATGCGTTCCGCCGGGTACGCCGGATCGACCGGCACGTAACCGGCGCCGGCCTTGAGGATTGCCAGCAGCGCCACGAGCATTTGCGGGCTGCGTTGCAGGCACACGGCGATCCGGTCGTCCGGTTGCACGCCGAGGCCGAGCAAGTGATGCGCCAGGCGATTGGCTTGCTGATTGAGTTGCGCATAGGTCAGTTGCTGATCGCCCTGCACCACCGCCAGCGCCTGTGGCTGCTGCTCGGCCTGCACTTGCACCAGCGCCTGAATCGTTGCGCCGCGCGGGTATGCCGCCGTCGTCGGGTTGAAGCCGACCAGCAAGTGCTCGTATTCCTCGACCGAAAGAATCGGCAAGCGGTTGAGCGGACGTTGCGGCGCCTGTTCCAGCGCGTCCACCAGATGTTCCAGAACGGTGTGCATGTAGCCACAGATGCGCTGCGCGCCGATCTGCACCAGCGCCAGCACCGCCAGGGCAAAACCTTCGCCCAGGTCGTCGACGCTGAGGGTCAGCGGATAGTTGCTGCGCTCTTCGCCACCGAGCAACTGCACACCTTCCCAGATGCCCTGACCGTCACGCGGCTGCGCATCGGCCGCGCTGTGACGGTAGTTGAGCAAGGCGCTGAACAGCGGCGCGCCGGACACTGCGCTGCAGCGTTGGGCCAGCGCCAATGGCGCATGTTCATGGGCCAGCAGTGCGGTCAGCCGTGCATGGGTGGTCTTGGCCGCACTGCGCACGCCTTCGCTGACATCCACGCGCAGCGGCAAGGTGTTGATGAACACCCCCAGCGTGCGGTCGGCGCCCTCGCCGCCCTGCAAGCGGCCCAGCAGCACCGTGCCGAACACCACGTCGCGGCGGTTGGCAAGCACGCCCACCACCTGCGCCCAGGCCAGGTGCATCAGGCTCGCCGGGCTGACGCCCAACTGCCGGGCCTGCTCGCGCAGACGCCGGCTCAGTTCGGGATCGACGGCTTGCTGCGCCTCCTCGATGTCGCCGCCATCGCCTTGCACGTCGTGCAGGCCGAACGGCAGCGTCGGCTCGTCGACATCGCCGAGCATGTCGCGGAAGAACGCTTCGTGCTCCTGCTCACTGGCGCCCAGCCGCGCCTGCGCCACGTAGTTGCGATACGGCATCGGCGTGCTCAGGCGGTCGGCCTGATCGAACATGAACGCGCGCATTTCCTGCCCCACCACTTCCATCGCGGTGTGGTCGAGGATCAAGTGCTGAAACAATATGATCGCCACCACCCGGTGCTGCGCCGGATCCTCGGCGTAGACGATGCGCATCAGCGGTGCGTGGCTCAGGTCGAGACGGTGGTGGCGGGCGTCGAAGCGCGCGTGCAACTGTTCGAGCATGTCGCCCTGTGCAGGGTCCAGCGCCACGGCTTGCACCACCAGCGGCGCCTCGCGCCACACCACCTGGTGCGGGCTCGCCAACCCTTCCCAGACCACGCTGGTACGCAGGATGTCGTGACGGGCAATGACCTGCTGCAAGGCCTTGCTGAAGGTGCGCAGGCGTTCGACGCTGTCGAAGGCCAGGCGCGATTGCAGCAGGTACGGATCGCCCTGCTCGGCACTCAGGTGGTGATAAAGAATGCCTTCCTGCAACGGCGCCAACGGGTAAATGTCCTGCACGTTGGCCGCGCCACCGGGCACCGTGGCGACGATGCGCTCGATACTGGCCTGGTCCAGTTCGGTCAGGCTCAGCATCGATGGAGTGATATGCGTGCAGCCGGGCGGGATACGGTTGGCCGGCACTTCGATTTCGCGACCGCTACCCACGGCGGCCGCCAGTGCTGCCAGGGTTGGCTGGTTGAACAACACGCGCACGTCAGCCGCGAGGTCGATCTGGCGCATGCGTTCGATCAGGCTCACCGCCAACAGCGAATGCCCGCCCAGCTCGAAGAAGTTGTCGTGGCGCCCGACCCGCTCGACTTTCAGCACGTCGATCCAGATCTGCGCCAGCGCGGTTTCCACAGCACCTTGTGGCGCCTCGTATTCGCGGCTGAGCCACGCGCCGTGCTCCGGTTCAGGCAAGGCCTTGCGATCGATCTTGCCGTTGGCGGTCAACGGCAAGGCCTGCAGACGCACGTAAGCCGCCGGCAGCAGCGCATCGGGCAAACGTGCTTGCAGGTGATTGCGCAATTGTCCGATATCGACCGGAGTACGCTCGGTGAACCACGCGATCAGCCGCCCATCGCGGACCAGCACCACGGCTTCCCGCAACGCGGCGTGACTGCCGAGCGCTGCTTCGATTTCACCGAGTTCGATACGCACGCCGCGCAATTTGACCTGATCGTCGTTGCGCCCCAGGTACTCGATATTGCCGTCGGCCAGCCAGCGCGCCTGATCGCCGGTGCGGTACATGCGTGCCTGTGGCGCGTCGCTGAACGGATCGAAGAGGAACTGCGTTGCGCTCAATTCGGGGCGATTCAGATAGCCGCGCGCCACGCCCGCGCCGCCGACATACAACTCGCCCGCCACGCCCACCGGCACCGGGCGCAGGTCAGCGTCCAGCAAGTAGACCCTGGCGTTGGCGATCGGTCGGCCAATGTGCAACGGCTGGCCATGCTCGACGCGTCCCGACGTCGCGACCACCGTCGCTTCGGTCGGGCCGTAGTTGTTGATCACCTCGAAGGTTTGCTGGCGAGTGAACTGGCGCAGCCGATCGCCGCCGATCAACAGCGTGCGCAAGGTCGGGTGCTGCAATTGACGGCTGAAAGCGTATTCGGCCACCGGCGTCGGCAGGAAGCTCACCTGCAACGGCTGCGCGCACCACCAGTCGAGCAGATCGTCCAGATGCTCGTTACGGATCGACTGCGCAGGCAGGTGCAAGGTCGCGCCGACGCACAGCGCTGGCCACACTTCCCAGGCCATCGCATCAAAACCGAAGCCGGCGACACTCGCGGTATGGCTGCCGGCGCGCAAGTCAAAGGCTTCAACGTGCCAATGCACGAGGTTTTCCAGGGTGGCATGTTCGACCATCACCCCTTTCGGCTGGCCGGTAGAGCCGGAGGTGTAGATCACATAAGCCAGATGGTTCGGCGTCAATGCCGGCAGCTTCGGATTGGCATCTGACAGGTGCTGCCAGAGATCGCCGTCCAGATCAATGACCGGCACGCCACCGAGCAGATCGCGGGTCGAGGCCTGAGCCAGGACCGCCACCGGGGCACAGTCCTGCAACAGGTAGGCGATGCGTTCTGCCGGGTACGCCGGATCGACCGGCACATAACCGGCGCCGGCCTTGAGGATCGCCAGCAACGCCACCAGCATCTGCGGGCTGCGCCGGGCACACAGGGCTACCCGATCATCGGGCTGTACGCCAAGGCCGATCAGGTAATGCGCGAGGCGATTGGCGCGCTGGTTGAGTTCGCCGTAGCTCAACTGCTGCGCACCCTGCACCGCCGCCGTGGCCTCGGGGTACGCCGCCGCCTGGGCTTCGACCAGACGCTGCACCGTCTGCGGGTGCGGGTAATCACGACCAGTGATGTTGAACCCGACCAGGACCCGCTGCCGCTCGCTCCACGACATCACCGAAACCTGCCGCAGCGGCGTGGCCGGATTGTCTTCGAGTGCGGTCAGCAGGTTGTGCAGCGCGGTTTGCAAGTAATCGCAAACCCGTGCGCCGTCGACTTGCGGGACGGCCTGCACGCTCAGGCCAAAGCCCTCACCGAGATCGTCGACACTGATCACCAACGGATAGTTGCTGCGCTCGCGGGAGCTGAGCACCTGAATGCCGTCCCACTGCACGCTCGCCGATTGCGCCGCGCTATGGCGGTAGTTGAGCAAGGTGCTGAACAGCGGCAGCGACGCAGAAACGCCGCTGCAACGCTGGGCCAGCGAGAGTGACGCCTGTTCGTGCGCGAGCAGTTGCGCCAGACGTTCATGGGTGGCACGTACACCCTGTTGCACCGCGGTCGCGCCGACGCTGACCCGCAGCGGCAAGGTATTGATGAACATGCCCAGCGCGCGTTCGGCGCCCTCGCCACCCTGCATGCGCCCGAGCAGCACGGTGCCGAACACCACCTCGTCGCGCCCCGAGACTTGCGCCAGCACCTGACCCCAGGCCTGATGCACCAGGCTCGCCGCGCTGATGCCGAGCCGGCGTGCCTGTTCACGCAAACGCCGGGCAACGCCGGCGTCCAGTGCCTGCACGCTGTCGACAACCGTGCTGCCATCGCCATGCACGTCCTGCAGACCGAAGGCCACGGTCGGCTCGTCGATGTCGCCGAGCATGTCGCGGAAGAACGCTTCGTGCGCCTGGGCATTGGCGGCCTGTTGCGCCTGCGCCACGTAGTTGCGGTACTGCACCGGCGCCGGCAGTTCGCGGCCGCTCGGTTGCAGGCTGTCGTTCATTTCCGCCAGCAACACTTCCAGCGCGGTGTGGTCGAGCACGATGTGGTGCAGCAACAGGATGCCGATCCAGCGCTGGTGCTCGCGGTCTTCGGTGTAAGCCAGACGCATCAGCGGTGCGCGGCGCAGGTCGAGGCGGTAGTGACGCGGGTCGAAACGTGCCTGCATCTGCTCCAGCACGTCGCCTTCCAGCAGGTCGGCATCGACGCGTTCCAGCGCCAGCGGCGCTTCACGCCAGACCACTTGCATCGGCTCTTCAAGGCCTTCCCAGACCACGCTGGTGCGCAGGATGTCGTGGCGCTCGATCACCGCGTTCAGCGCGCGGACGAAGGCCTTGATCTGAGGCAGACCGGCGAAGGCAAACTGCGCCTGCAGCACGTACGGATCGCCGGCGCTGGTCGCCAAGTGGTGATAGAGAATCCCCGCTTGCAACGGCGCCAGCCCATAGATGTCCTGTACATTGGCGATGCCGCCGGGCACCGTCGCCACGATGCGGTCGATGCCGGCCTGATCCAGCGTCGCCAGCGGCAGCAGCTCCGGGGTGATTTGCGTGCAATCGGGGCTGATCAGATTGGCCGGGGCCGCGATGGCGTGGCCGCTGCTCAGGGTCGCGGCCAGCGCCGCCACGCTCGGCTGGCCGAACAGCACACGCACGTCGCAGTGCAGATCGTGCTGGCGCATGCGTTCGATCAGCTTCACCGCCAGCAGCGAATGGCCGCCGAGCTCGAAGAAATTGTCATGCCGGCCCACTTGCTCGACATCGAGCAGGGTCTGCCAGAGGCCGGCAATCAGCGTTTCAACTTCGCCCAGCGGGGCTTCGAAACCACGACGGGCAAAGGCATCGCTGTCGGGCTGCGGCAAGGCTTTGCGGTCGAGCTTGCCGTTGGTGGTCAGCGGCAGTACATCGAGACGCACAAAGGCGCTCGGCAGCATGTACTCGGCCAGCGACAACAGCAACTCGTCACGCAATTGCGCGGCGCTGGGTTCGGCGTCGGCAGCGGCCAGCCAGTACGCCACCAGCCGCTGATCACCGGGGCTGTCTTCACGGGCGATCACCACCGCCTCGCGCACACCGGCGCAGGCTGCGAGGCGGGCTTCGATCTCGCCCAGCTCGATGCGGAAACCACGGATCTTCACCTGATCGTCGTTGCGCCCCAGGTACTCGAGGCTGCCATCCGCGGTCCGCCGCGCCAGGTCACCGGTCTTGTACAGACTCGCCTCGGCACGCCCGCTGAACGGGTCGGCAATAAAGCGTTCAGCAGTCAGCGCCGCGCGATTGAGGTAACCCCGGGCGACCCCGGCGCCGCCCACGTACAGCTCGCCGATCACGCCGGTGGGCACCGGCTCGCGCTGAGCATCGAGCACGTACAGTTGCAGGTCGGGAATCGCGACGCCAATCGGGCTGCGTCCGACCAGGTGCGCGTCTGCCGCCTGCAGTGGACGATAAGTCACGTGCACCGTGGTTTCGGTGATGCCGTACATGTTCACCAGCCGCGTGCCGGCGTTGCCGACCCGCGCGTACCACGGTTTGAGCAGGCCTGGCTCCAGCGCTTCGCCGCCGAAAATCACTTCGCGCAGCGAGTGCTGCAACGGGCTGCGGCCCTGCGCCGCGATCAACTGGCGGAAGGCACTCGGGGTCTGATTGAGCACGGTCACGCCGCTGCGGCACAGCAAGGTGTAGCAGTCGTCCGGCGAGCGGCTGATCGCCTGCGGCACCAGCAGCAACTGGCCGCCAAACGCCAATGCGCCCCAGATTTCCCACACCGAGAAGTCGAAGGCAAAGGAATGGAACAGCGCCCACACGTCCTGCGGGTTGAAATTGAACCAGTCATGGGTCGCCGAAAACAACCGCACCACGTTGCGGTGTTCGACCATCACGCCCTTGGGCAGGCCCGTCGAACCAGAGGTGTAGATCACGTAGGCGAGATGGCTTGGGCTGAGCTCGGGAATGTCAGGGTTGCTGCTCGGTTCAGCCTGCAACTGCACGCTGTCGAGGTCGATGTTCGGCACGCTGAGCGCGCCGACCCGCTCGAGGGTATCGGCCTGGGTCAGCACCGCCACCGGGGCGCTGTCCTGCAAGGTGTAGGCGATGCGCTCCAGCGGATACGCCGGGTCGATCGGCACATAACCGGCGCCGGCCTTGAGCACGCCCAGCAGGCCGATGATCATCTGCGGGCCGCGCTCGACACAGATCGCCACGCGCTGATCCGGGCGAATCCCTCGCGCCAGCAGGTGATGTGCCAGTTGATTGGCACGGCGGTTGAGCTCGCCGTAGCTCAGCGTCTGCGCTTCGAAAATCAGCGCGGTGGCCTCGGGGCGTGCCTGCGCGTGGGCTTCAAACTGCTGATGGATCAACGGTGTTTCAGGGAACTGCGGCAACGGCGAGTTGACCCCGTGCAGCAGGTAGTCGCGCTCGGCGGCCGGCAGAATGTTCAGCCGTTGCAGCGGCGCCTCCGGGGTCGCCTGCAAGGCCTGCAACAGACTGTGCAACGCGGTGTGCAAATAACCGGCGATGCGCTCGGCACCCAGCGCTGCGTCCGCCAGCGCAGTGATGCGCAAGTCCTCGCCGAGGTCGTCGATGTTGATCGTCAGCGGATAGTTGGTGCGCTCGCGAGCGCCAAGCACCTGAACACCGGGGACCAGTTCACTGACCTCGGCGATCTCTTCTTGGCTGCTGTGGCGATAGTTGAGGATCGCGCTGAACAACGGCGTCGGCACCGCCACCGCGCTGCAACGCTGGGCCAGCGCCAGAGACGTCTGTTCATGGCCGAGCAACGCGGTCAGGCGTCGATGCGTTGCCAGAACTCCAGCACGCACGCCGTCCTGTCCGACATCCACCCGCAGCGGCAAGGTGTTGATGAACATCCCCAGCGCTTGCTCGCCACCCTCGCCCGCTTCCATCCGCCCCAGCAGCACGGTGCCGAACACCACCGCCGTACGCCCCGACAACTGGCCGAGCACCCGCGCCAGCGCCAGGTGCATCAGGCTGGCGACACTGACCCCGAGCTGACGCGCCTGGCCGCGCAATTGCCGGCTCAAATCGGCTTCAAGCATCAGCACGGCTTCTTCGATGTTCTGGCCGTCGCCCTGCACATCCTGCAAACCACAGGGCAAGGTCGGCTCGTCGATGTCGGCGAGCATCTCGCGAAAGAACGCCTCATGGGCCTGTTCGTCCAGACCCATGCGCGCTTTGGCCAGGTGATCACGGTACGGCACCGCCGGCCCGACCTGCGCGGCCTGGCCGAGCAGATGCGCGCGGGTTTCCCGACGCACCACGTCGAGGGCGACGTGGTCCATGATCAGGTGATGGAACAGCAGCAAGGCGACCACACGCCCGTTGGCGGGGTCCTTGGCGTGGACCAGACGCAGCAGCGGCGCTTGCTGGATGTCGAGGCGAAAGAAGCGTGGATCGTGGCGTTCAAGCAGTTGCGTCAACACATCGGCGCCCGGCTCGAGCAGCACTTCTTCGCAATGCAGCGGGGCATGCCGTTGCACCACTTGCAGCGGCTCATCCAGGCGTTCCCAGACGAACGAAGTACGCAGGATGTCGTGGCGTTCAATCATCCACTGCAGCGCCTCGGCGAAGGCGTCCAGACGCTCGCGGCTGTCAAAGGCGAACCGCGCCTGCGACACGTAGGGGTCACCAGCGGGCGCCGACAGGTGCAGGTAAAGCATGCCTTCCTGCAACGGCGCCAACGGGTAAATGTCCTGCAGGTTGGCAGCGCCGCCCGGTACGTTGGCGCCCAGCCGGTCGATGGTCGGCTGATCCAGCTGCACCAGCGGCAGCATGTCCTTGGTGATGCGAAACGCCGGGCTCAACCAGTCACCACCGTGGCGGGCAACCAGCTCCAGCAATTGCGCCTTGTGCGCAGCGAGGCTGTCCCACAGCGCATCATCCAGCGCGTCGTCGCTGCCCAGAATGACCAGGTCTTCATCTTCCTGTTGAAGGCGGATCGCATGGGTGGAAATAACCGCCATCAGTTCGCTGAAATGCATGGGATAACCTGCTGTAAATACGAGAAAAAGGAGCGCGCAGCCGCGAGTCCGTGCGAGTAGCGCGCAGCCTGGAAAAACTAAAACATCGGGGCCTGGGGGGCTGACATGGGAAGCGGGGACAAGCCGGCCTCCCTGCGGGTGGGCAACGCAATTCCCTGTGGGAGCAAGCCCCCTCCCACAGGGTTTGGTTTGCACAATCAGTTGCGGGTCAGAGCCGGCGTTTGCGATTGAGGCTCGGGATGGTGGTTTGCGGGATGAGCACTTGCTGCGCCTGATCGGTGGTGCTGAGTGCCAGCGCCGCCAGCGTCGGCTGGCTGAACAGCGCCCGGGCGTCGGTGTGCAGACCGCTCTGGCGCATGCGCGCCACCAGGCTCACCGCCAGCAACGAGTGCCCGCCCAGTTCGAAGAAGTTGTCATGCCGCCCGACTTGTTCGACACCGAGTACCT
>NZ_NQYG01000104.1:0-11854 GCF_002878485.1 Pseudomonas sp. AD21 | reverse complement strand
ACAGCGGACGCAGAGCGTCCATTGAGGCATTCCCACGCAGAGCGTGGGAACGATCAAGCTTTTAAGGCTTAAACGCGGGTGGCGAACAGGGCCTGATGATCGCGGCACTGCTCAGCTGTCAGCATGAACACGCCATGCCCGCCGCGTTCGAAATCGAGCCAGGCGAAGTCGACTTCCGGGTACAACGCTTCGACGTGTACCTGGCTGTTGCCCACCTCGACAATCAGCAAGCCCTTCTCGGTCAGATGATCCGCCGCTTCGGCGAGCATCCGCCGTACCAGGTTCAGACCATCGTCACCGCAGGCCAGGCCCAGCTCGGGTTCGTGCTGGTACTCATCCGGCATGTCGGCGAAATCTTCCGCATCGACGTACGGCGGATTCGACACGATCAGGTCGAAACGCTGCCCCGGCAGACCATCGAAACCATCACCTTGCACGGTATACACGCGCTCATCGACGCCATGGCGCTCGATGTTCTGATTGGCCACTTCCAGTGCTTCGAACGACAGGTCCGCCAGCACCACTTCAGCGTTCTGGAATTCATAGGCGCAAGCGATGCCAATGCAGCCGGAGCCGGTGCACAGATCGAGAATGCGTGCTGGCTCGTCGCCGATCCACGGCGCAAAGCGGTTTTCGATCAACTCGCCAATCGGCGAACGCGGGATCAGCACGCGCTCATCGACGATGAACGACATCCCGCAGAACCAAGCCTCACCCAGCAGGTAAGCGGTCGGGATACGCTCATCGATGCGGCGCTTGAGCAGGCGCTGCAGGTTGACCAGTTCGTCGTCTTCCAGCGCACAATCGAGATAGCTGTCGGCGATTTCCCACGGCAGGTGCAGTGCACCGAGCACCAACTGCCGGGCTTCATCCCAGGCGTTGTCGGTACCATGGCCGAAAAACAGATCCTCCCCATGGAAGCGGCTGACGGCCCAACGGATGTGGTCGCGCAGGGTACGAAGTCGGGAAGTGATCACGGGGCAGAACTCCAGAAAAAACGACTGGCGATTCTACCAGCCAAAACGCGCGCCGACGACGCAGGAAAATCAGCGGAGCGATAGTAGGACTTTTCTGATTTTTGCATCAGCCATTGTACAGAACGTGTAACGTGACAAGGCTACAGGCCAGTAACGACGGCGCCTACGATGGTAGCGGTTCACAGAACCGCTCAGCCAGAGGACAATGCCGCAAAAGCCCCACCCCAAGGAGCCCCGAATGTCCGTTCCAAAAACGATGTTTCTACTCAGCGGTCGCGGTTATGCAGCGGCCACACTGAGCCATGCCACCGTGGTCATCATCGATGCCCAGAAAGAGTACCTCAGTGGCCCGCTCGCCCTGAGCGGCATGGACGCGGCCGTCGCGAACATCAAACAACTGGTCGCTGCGGCCCGTGCAGCCGGTCGGCCGATCGTGCACGTGCGTCATCTCGGCACCGTCGGTGGCCTGTTCGACCCGCAGGGCGAACGTGGCGAGTTCATCCCTGGCCTTGAGCCACAGGGTGATGAAACGATCATCGGCAAACTGCTGCCGAGCGCCTTCCACGGCACCGAGCTGCTCGATCGTCTGCAGAACCTCGGCTCGCTGGACTTGATCGTCTGCGGCTTCATGAGCCATTCCAGCGTCAGCACCACCGTGCGCGCAGCGAAGAACCTGGGCTTCCGTTGCACGCTGGTGGAAGACGCCTGCGCCACCCGTGATCTGCCATTCAAGGGTCGCGTACTCAGCGCCGAGCGGGTGCAGGAAGCGGAAATGGCGATCATGGCCGACAACTTCGCCACCCTCGCCTTGACTCAAGACCTGATCTGATCGCGCACTGATATCAAGCTCCGGTGAGCGGCACACAGCGCCGCTCATCCGCAAAAGCCTCGCATTTGCTTCAATTGCCTTAGCCTCAGGAACAACCCGGTCAACTCCCGGTCGAAGGGCCGATACCCATTGAGGAAGGTCGGAATGAAGTTATCCGATGGATTTGACGCACGCCGCTTGCGGCCCAAAGGCCAAAGCAACTGGCGTTTTCGATTCGGCGCAGCGATCGCCGCCATTCTGGCGATGTTCGGTGTGCTGCTGGCGATGGCCGGTGCCGCCAGCCTGCTGGGACGCCCGCCCGCGCTCGGCGAGCTGAATGCCTCGCCGATGGGTTCGGCGATCATTCTGGCGGTCGGTTTGCTGTTCCTGTATTTCGGCGTGGCGCTGTGGCGTCGTTGCCGGCGTCGTGCACGGCAATCGCGGGAACTGAACATGTCCCCGCACCTGATGAAAAAACACGACTGAATCACCGGCCTGGCTTTTTGCCGGGCCGTTTTGTTTCGACTTGGGTAAACTGGCCGCCCTTCGCGGAGGCTGACATGCAAGACGACGATTTTTCCCTGTTCAAAAGTGCGATTCAAGGCGTCAAGCCGATCAAGCACGACCGCGCCGACACCGGCAAACCCAAGGCAGACCGCGCACAGATCGCCAAGCTGCGCCAGTCCGCCACCGTGCGCACCGACACCACCACCGTGGATGGCCTGTCCGATCAGTTCGTGATCGACGTCGGCCCCGAAGACGAGTTGATGTGGGCCCGCGACGGGGTGCAGGAAAGTCAGATGCGCAAGCTCAAGATCGGGCAGATCCCGTTCGAAGGCAGCCTCGACCTGCACGGTATGAACGTCGAAAAAGCCCGCGAAACCCTCTGGGCCTTTCTCGCCGAAGCGACCAAATTCGAAATCCGCTGCGTGCGTGTCACCCACGGCAAGGCCGTGCGTCTGGACGGCAAGCGGCCGATGATCAAAAGCCACGTCAACACCTGGCTGCGCCAGCACTCGCAAGTACTCGGTTTCTGCTCCTGCCAGGCCAAACATGGCGGTGCCGGCGCGGTTTACGTGATGCTCAAACGCACCATGATGGAAGGCCGCGACGAATAATCGCGTTACACCGAACTTGCAGGGTCGTGTCCGCCACCGTACCCTTGCCCTTTGCGAAAATCCCCACAGGTAGTTTCATGTCCCTGGAACAGAATTACACCGCGATCCTCGGCCAACTGGGCGAGGACGTGTCCCGCGAGGGCCTGCTCGACACGCCAAAGCGTGCCGCCAAAGCCATGCAGTACCTCTGCCGCGGTTATGAACAGACGCTCGAAGAGGTCACCAACGGTGCCCTGTTCAGCTCCGACAACAGCGAAATGGTGCTGGTCAAGGACATCGAGCTGTACTCGTTGTGCGAACACCACCTGCTGCCGTTCATCGGCAAGGCGCACGTCGCGTACATCCCGAGCGGCAAAGTGCTGGGCCTGTCGAAGGTCGCGCGGATCGTCGACATGTACGCCCGTCGCCTGCAAATTCAGGAAAATCTCAGCCGCCAGATCGCTGATGCGGTGATGCAAGTCACTGGCGCGCTGGGCGTGGCCGTGGTGATCGAGGCCAAGCACATGTGCATGATGATGCGCGGTGTCGAGAAGCAGAACTCGTCGATGATCACTTCGGTGATGCTCGGTGAGTTCCGCGAAAACGCGGCAACCCGCAGCGAGTTCCTCAGCCTGATCAAGTAATCGGCTGCAGAAAAAACCGGCGTTGATCGCCGGTTTTTTATCGCCCGTGAAAAATCGGGTAAGCTGCGCGCCTTTCTCAATTTGCACCGTGAGGCTTTCAACGTGTTCGTAAAAGCGCTTCGTGTCGGCCTTGGCCAACTGATCATCTTCATCGACTTCATCACCCGCCCGGGCAAGAAACAGCGCCCTGCCGAAACCCAGGCCCAGGTCAACGCGGCCGCGAAAGGCCTGACCCTGTATCAGTTCCACGCCTGCCCGTTCTGCGTGAAAACCCGCCGCACCCTGCGCCGCCTGAACGTGCCGGTGGCACTGAAGGACGCGAAGAACAGCGAACAGGATCGCCAGACGCTGCTGGACCAGGGCGGCAAGATCAAGGTGCCGTGCCTGCGCATTGAAGAAAATGGGCAGACCACCTGGATGTATGAGTCCAAGGTGATCATTGATTATCTGGACAAGCGCTTCGCGGCGGTCTGATGTTTTTGTATTGCGGCTGATGGCCCTATCGCGAGCAGGCTCACTCCTACATTTGGAATGCGCTCCCCTGTAGGAGTGAGCCTGCTCGCGATGAGGCCCGCGCCGATACCACAAATCCCAGACAAAAATAAACCGGCCCTCGAGCCGGTTTATTGGTTTTTCAGGCCGCTTTATCTATCTGCGCCTGTCGCACCACCGCCGCCAATCGTTTGAGTCCTTCATCCAATCGCGCCGGATCGATGTGGCTGAAATTCAGACGCAAATGCCCATGATGTTTATCCGGCTCGGGAAAGAACGGCTCGCCCGGCATGAACGCCACGTCATTGGCCAGCGCCTCATTGAGCAAGGTGCGGGTATCCAGCGGCTGCTTCAGCGTCAGCCAGAAAAACAACCCGCCCTGCGGCGTGTTCCAGTTCGCCAGATCGGAGAAATGCGTTTGCAGTGCTGACTCAAACGCATCGCGCCGCTCACGGTAAAAGCCGCGCAGTTCGCTCAAGTGCTGCTGATATTGTTCCGTGCCGATCCATTGCAGTGCCTGCCACTGACCGATGCGGTTGGTGTGCAGATCCGCCGATTGCTTGAGCTTGAGCAGGTGCGGGAACAGGTCCGGACTGGCAATCAGGTAACCGACACGCAAACCCGGCAGCAGGGTTTTCGACACGGTACCGGTGTAGATCCAGCTGGCTGTTTTCAGGCGCCCGGCAATCGGCTTGGCGCTGCCGCCATCGAAGGTCAGTTCGCGGTAGGGCTCGTCTTCGATCAGGGTCACGCCGAATTCATCCAGCAACGCGGCGACGGCGGCGCGCCTGGCTTCGCTGTAGCGCACGGCGGACGGGTTCTGGAACGTCGGGATCAGGTAGATGAACGCCGGACGATGCTGCTCAAGGCGGCTGCGCAGTTGGGCCAGATTGGGTCCGTCAGCCTCTTGCGGCACGGTCAGGCAATCGGCGCCAAACAGCTGGAAGATCTGCAAGGCGGCCAGATAGGTCGGCGCTTCCAGCAGAATCTCGGTGCCCTTGTCGATGTACAACTTGGCCGCCAGATCGAGGGTTTGCTGGGAACCACTGACCACCAGCACCTGACTCGCCTTACAGTCCAGGCCAAGCGCCCTCGCCTCTGCTGCCAGGGCTTCACGCAGCGCCGGCTCGCCTTCGCTCATGCCGTATTGGCCGAGGGAAAGCGGCATGTCGGCCCACTCGACCTTCGGCAACATGGCTTCGGCGGGCAGGCCGCCGGCGAACGACATCACCTCCGGGCGCTGGGCGGCGGCGAGGATTTCACGGATCAGAGAACTTTTAAGGCGCGAGACACGTTCGGAAAAAGCCATGGGAGTCACCGGTAGCGAGGCCTGGGAAAAATAAGTCAAACTGGTTGACTGAAACTACGACAGCTTGAGCGAGTACGTCAATATGCTTGACCTTAAAAGCCCTGCAAGCCAACAACAGGCGATGGAAGCGTTTTTCTTCGGCTATCAGGCGTTCACTGCCAAGGCGGATGAAATGCTGGAGCGTCGCGGCTTGTCCCGGGTGCATCAGCGGATTGTGTTTTTCATCGCGCGTTATCCCAATCTCAGCGTCAAGCAGTTGCTGGGATTGCTCGGCGTCAGCAAACAGGCGTTGAACATGCCGTTGCGCCAGTTGCAGGAGATGCACCTGGTCGACAGCATCGCGTCAGAGGCGGACAAGCGTAAGCGCCTGCTGGAACTGACCGCCGAGGGTGCGAAGTTCGAGCAGGCGTTGCGCCGCGAGCAGGTGAAGTTGCTTGAACGGGTGTTTGCCGAGGCTGGGGAGGCTGCGGTGAATGGGTGGTTGGCGGTGAATATGGCGTTGGGCGACAGCCAGGCACATCTCGATTGATCAGACTGGCCTCTTCGGGAGCAAGCCCCCTCCCCCAGGGTTCTGCTGAGTACCCATGATCCGGGTTCACCGGAGATCCACTGTGGGAGGGGGCTTGCTTCCGAAAGTGCCGGAACGGGCGATATATCCCTATCGCCTGACCTTTCGTAAACAAAACCAAAAACAATATTTGCTTTATTTGTACACAAAAGCATAATCCACAGCGTGCGAGTTCCTGACCGCATGGTCAACAAATTCGCGTATGCCTCAAAGGGCTGCTGCCACCCCTCATGGGTCCGGCCCTGGAAATAACAATAAAACTCTTGAGGAGTACTCGCTGTGGAAAGCCGCAAATCCGAAGCATCGACGCTGGAACTCTCACCGCCATTACGCAGTGGCGTGCTGGAGCGCATCTTTAAACTCAGCTTGCATGGCACCACGGTGAAGACCGAGCTGATTGCCGGTCTGACAACCTTCATCACCATGGCTTACATCATCTTCGTCAACCCGAACATCATGGCCGATGCCGGGATCGATCACGGTGCAGCCTTTGTCGCCACCTGCATCGCCGCCGCACTCGGCTGCCTGCTGATGGGCCTGTACGCCAACTGGCCGGTCGGTCTGGCGCCGGGCATGGGCCTCAACGCCTTCTTCACCTACACCGTGGTCGGCACCATGGGCTACAACTGGGAAACCGCGCTCGGTGCGGTATTCGTCTCCGGTGTGCTGTTCATGATCCTGACCTTCTCGCGCATTCGCGAATGGCTGCTCAACAGTATTCCGGTCAGCCTGCGCTTTGCGATGGGCGCCGGTGTCGGCCTGTTCCTCGGACTGATCGGCCTGAAGACTGCGGGCATCGTGGTCGACAGCCCGGCAACCCTGATCAAGCTCGGCTCCCTGCGTGAACCCGGCCCGCTGCTGGCGGCGATCTGCTTCCTGATGATCGCGATCCTCAGCTACCACAAGGTGTTCGGCGCGATCCTCATCAGCATCATCACCGTGACCCTCGCCGGTTGGGGCCTGGGCATCGTGCACTACTCAGGCATCATGTCGACCCCGCCAAGCCTGGCGCCGACCTTCATGGCGATGAACGTCGCGGGGGTGTTCAACGTCAGCATGATCAGCGTGGTCCTGGCCTTCCTCTTTGTGCACATGTTCGACACCGCCGGCACCCTGATGGGCGTTGCCCAGCGCGCCAATCTGGTCAACGCCGACGGGCGTATCGAAAACCTCTCGCGCGCCATGAAAGCCGACAGTGCCTCCAGCGTATTCGGCGCCGTGGTCGGTGTGCCACCTGTCACCAGCTATGTGGAAAGTGCCGCCGGCGTAGCCGCTGGTGGTCGGACTGGTCTTACCGCCGTCACCGTAGGTGTGCTATTTATAGCCGCGATGTTTTTCGCACCGCTGGCCGGCATGATTCCCGCTTACGCCACCGCCGGTGCACTGATCTACGTTGCGATGCTGATGATGGGCGGCATGGCCCACATCGAGTGGGACGAAGCCACTGATGCGATTCCGGCGATTGTCACCGCAATCATGATGCCGCTGACCTTCTCGGTCGCCGATGGCATCGCGCTGGGCTTCATCACCTACGTGGCGTTGAAGGCCGGTACCGGCAAGTACAAGGAAATTTCCGTCAGCCTGTGGGTGCTCTGCGCGATCTTCATCGCCAAGTTCATCTTCTTGTAAGCGTCACGCGGTTCAAGCGTCAAAACGGCCTCACCCTCGCGGGTGGGGCTTTTGCACATTCTTGAGTACAACAAAAAAGGAGAAAGTGATGAGTCTGGAAACCTGGCTGCTGTTCAGCGGCGCTGCATTGGTGGTGATCCTGATCCCGGGGCCGCTGTCATTGCTGATGATCAGCAACAGCCTGAACTACGGTCTGCGCCGTTCGTACCCGGCGTTTCTCGGCGGCGTGATCGCCTCGATCTGCCTGCTCAGTGCCTCGGCGCTGGGGCTTGGCGCCCTGCTGCTGGCGTCTGAACAGCTGTTCAGCGCCTTGAAGATCGTCGGCGCGCTGTACCTGTTCTACCTCGCCTGGCAGAGCTGGCAGCAATCGCGCCAGCCAGCCGTGGGCGCTGAAGTGCCGCAAGCGGCGCCGGTACCGCGCTTTCGCACCTTGTTCGGGCGCGCGTTTGTATTGGGCGCGAGCAATCCGAAAGACATTCTGTTCTTCGCCGCGTTTCTGCCGCAGTTCCTCAGTGCACAACAGCCGTTCCTGCCGCAGTTGCTGATCATGATCGCCACCTGGGTGGTGCTCGATCTGTGCTGCAAACTGGCTTACGGGCTGGGTGCGCATGGTGCGGCGCGCTATCTGCGCAGCGGCAAGGGGCAGAGCTGGTTTAACCGGGTGAGTGCCGGGTTGTTCAGTGGCGCTGGCGCCGCTTCCCTGCTGAGCCGCTAAGAGCAAAAGCATCGCGAGCAGGCTCACTCCTACAGGGGATCGCATTCCAAATGCAGGAGTGAGCTTGCTCGCGAAGGCGTCAGATCAGGCAACACTTTTCCAAAGACGAAAAAAAGCCCGCAGTGTGAGCGGGCGAAAGACCAAAGAAGCTATATGCGCAGTCGCTTCCCGGTGGGGGCAGCTGCTTGGGGGTCAGCTGCCCCGGTAGGTGGAATAGCTGTAAGGCGAGATCAGCAGTGGCACGTGGTAGTGATCCTGTTCGGCAGAGATGCCGAAACGCAGCACCACCACGTCCAGAAACGCCGGCTCCGGCAACTGCACGCCACGGGCGCGGTAGTAATCGCCGGCGTGGAACTGCACCTGATAAACCCCGGTGCGGTAGTCATCGCCTTGCAGCAGCGGCGCATCGACCCGGCCATCGCTGTTGGTTATCGCACTGGCGACCAATTCCAGGTGCGAACCTTCAACGCGGTACAGCTCGACCTTGATCGAGCTGCCCGGGCAACCGTGTGCAGCGTCCAAAACGTGTGTTGTCAAACGTCCCATTGATTCTGCGCGCCTGCCTGCGTGGAGCAGTCAGACCTCGCGCCTCCCGAAGTCAGGTAAAAAGGAGACCGCACCGATTCGGAGCACGAAAAGCTGCGGCGAGCGACTGATTAAGACACTTTTAAAAAAAATTGTACACAATAAAAACGACATTTTTCACCTCCCCCCCGCCGTTCGGGCGTTTACCCTTGATCTGCCTCTCAAGTGCCTATCTATTGAACCTGCGATCCATTAGCTGACTGATCAGGCAGGTTTCTTGCAGGCTCACGTCTTTAACAGCAAAAGATGACAGTCGGTGAAAAATGCGAAAATTCAGGCTTACAAAGTGAGATTAAAGTTGTATACAATCAGCCCATCGCTGTGACGCCAGCCTGCTTACTCACCGCCAGGCCGCCACACCCTCTGTCAACGAATAAGAAGGAAGACTGCAGTGAGCGCTGACTACCCACGCGACCTGATCGGTTACGGCAGTAACCCTCCTCACCCACACTGGCCGGGCAATGCCCGCATCGCCCTGTCGTTCGTGCTCAACTACGAAGAAGGCGGCGAGCGCAACATCCTGCACGGCGATAAAGAATCCGAAGCCTTCCTCTCCGAGATGGTTGCCGCCCAGCCGCTGCAAGGCGCGCGCAACATGAGCATGGAATCGCTTTACGAGTATGGCAGCCGCGCCGGTGTCTGGCGGATCCTCAAACTGTTCAAGGAATTCGACATTCCGCTGACCATCTTCGCCGTGGCCATGGCCGCTCAGCGCCACCCGGATGTGATCCGCGCGATGGTCGAAGCCGGTCACGAGATCTGCAGCCACGGCTACCGCTGGATCGATTACCAGTACATGGACGAAGCGCAGGAACGCGAGCACATGCTCGAAGCGATCCGCATCCTCACCGAACTCACCGGCGAGCGCCCACTGGGCTGGTACACCGGCCGCACCGGGCCGAACACCCGTCGCCTGGTGATGGAAGAAGGTGGTTTCCTTTACGACTGCGACACCTACGACGACGACCTGCCCTACTGGGAACCGAACAACCCGACCGGCAAGCCGCACCTGGTGATCCCGTACACCCTCGACACCAACGACATGCGCTTCACGCAAGTGCAGGGTTTCAACAAGGGTGACGACTTCTTCGAATACCTTAAAGATGCGTTCGACGTGCTCTATGCCGAAGGCGCTGAAGCACCGAAGATGCTCTCGATCGGTTTGCACTGCCGCCTGATCGGTCGTCCGGGTCGCCTCGCCTCGCTCAAACGCTTTATCGAATACGCCAAAAGTCATGAACAGGTGTGGTTCAGCCGTCGCGTCGACATCGCGCGCCACTGGCACGAAACCCAGCCGTACCAAGGGGCCGCCAAATGAGCTGCTTTCAAACCCTGCAACCGTCGACCCTGAGCCGCGACGCTTTCGTCAAAGCCTTCGCCGACATCTACGAACATTCGCCATGGGTGGCCGAGAAGGCCTACGACCTGGGCGCGGACGCTTCGATCGACGAGATCGAAACCCTGCACCAGCGCATGAGCGACATCCTGTTGAGCGCCGATCACGCCAGCCAGCTGGCACTGATCAACGCTCACCCGGACCTGGCCGGCAAAGCTGCCGTCCAGGGCCAGCTTACCGCGGCCAGTACTGAAGAACAGTCTGGCGCGGGGATCCACCAATGCACGGCCGAAGAGTTCCAGCGCTTCACCGAGCTGAACGACGCCTACAAAGCCAAGTTCAAGTTTCCCTTCATCATGGCGGTAAAAGGCAGCAACCGGCATCAGATCCTCGCGGCGTTCGAAACGCGCATTCACAACTCGGTCGACACCGAATTCAAATGCGCGCTGGCGGAGATCAACAAGATCGCCCTGTTCCGTTTACTGACTCTTTAGCAAGCCTGACCCGAGTACATCAGACGCGGAGAGTACCCAGGGTCTTGCAAGCATCCCCAGCCACTTATTTAAAGGCAGACAAGAAGAATGAAAGCTTACGCCGTACCTTTCGAGAAGTTCGTCAACCTGGCCGATGCCCGTCTGGGCACCAAAATCATCTCGGTCACCGATGACTGGTTCGCAGACGCCAATCGTCTGTTTCAGCCGACCCCGGCCGTGTGGAAGGAGGGTGTGTTCGACGACAACGGCAAGTGGATGGACGGCTGGGAATCGCGTCGCAAGCGCTTTGAAGGCTACGACAGCGCGGTGATCCGCCTGGGCGTACCGGGTTCGATCAAAGGCGTGGACATCGACACTTTATTCTTCACCGGCAACTTCCCGCCATCGGCCTCGCTGGAAGCGTGCTTCCTGGCCTCCGGCGAGCCGGACGAAAACACCCAGTGGACTGAAGTGCTGTCGGCCGTCGAGCTGCAGGGCAACAGCCACCACTACCACGAAATCAGCAACGACAAGGCGTTCAGCCACCTGCGCTTCAACATCTACCCGGACGGCGGTGTTGCCCGTCTGCGCGTGTACGGCATTCCGTTCCGCGACTGGTCGGCGGTTGGCGACAACGAGCAAGTCGACCTGGCCGCAGCCCTCAACGGTGGCCGCGCCCTCGCCTGCTCCGACGAACACTTCGGCCGCATGAGCAACATCCTCAACCCGGGCCGTGGCATCAACATGGGCGACGGCTGGGAAACCGCACGTCGTCGTACCCCGGGCAATGACTGGGTGATCGTCGCACTGGGCCACCCGGGCGAGATCGAAAAAATCGTCGTCGACACTCTGCACTTCAAAGGCAACTACCCGGACACCTGCTCGATCCAGGGCGCGTTCGTCAAGGGCGGCACCGACAGCCAGATCGAAACCCAGTCGCTGTTCTGGCGTGAACTGCTGCCGAGCCAGAAGCTGGAAATGCACGCCGAACACACCTTCGCCGAGCAGATCAAGGCGCTGGGCCCGATCACCCACATCCGTCTGAACGTGTTCCCGGACGGTGGTGTGAGTCGCCTGCGCGTTCTCGGCAAGGTCGCTAAATAACACCGCAATGATCGTTCCCACACTCTGTGTGGGAATGCATCACTGGACGTTCTGCGTCCACTCTGGATGTGACGCGGAGCGTCACGGGCTGCATTCCCACGCGGAGCGTGGGAACGA
>NZ_NQYG01000103.1:0-12171 GCF_002878485.1 Pseudomonas sp. AD21 | reverse complement strand
GTCACGGGCTGCATTCCCACGCGGAGCGTGGGAACGATCCTCAGCCAGCTTGTTCGAGGGCCACACCGGCGCCCATCAGGCCGGAATACGGCGCTGTCACCAGCCACACCGGTATGCCTTTGAAGTAATCGCTCATGCAGCCCTTGTCGGCGAAGCTGCGGGCAAAACCGCTTTCGAGGAAGAAGTCGGCAAAGCGTGGAATCACCCCACCAACGATGAACACCCCGCCACGACCACCGGTGGTCAGCACGTTGTTGCCCGCCACGCGGCCGAGCCAGCAGCAGAACTGCTCCAGCACCTCCAGGGCAATCGGATCCCCCGCCAGACCGGCCGCGGTGATCGCTTCAGGTGTGTCGAGTGTCGGCTCATGCCCGTCCACCGCGCAGATCGCCCGGTAAACCCGTGGCAGACCGCCGCCGCTCAACGCGGTTTCCGCGCTGACGTGGCCGATTTCGTTGTGGATGTGCTGCCAGAGTTGCGTTTCTCGCGGGCTGCTCAGCGGCAGATCGACGTGACCGCCCTCCCCCGGCAGCGCGGCAAAACGACCTTCGCCCAGATCCAGCAAGGTGCCGACGCCCAGGCCTGTGCCCGGGCCGATCACCACCGCCGGGCGCAATGGCTCCGGCGTGCCTTCGCAGACCACGCGGAATTCGCCGGGCTGCAAGCGGGTCATGCCCAGCGCCATCGCCGAGAAGTCGTTGATCAGCAGCAGTTGCTCGACCTGCAAGGTCTTGCAGAACGCCGTGCGGCTCAGGCGCCAGTGATTGTTGGTGAACTTGAATTCATCACCACTCACCGGCCCCGCCACCGACAGGCATACCGAGCCGATCGCACCCGGCGCCAGACCAAGGCCGCTCAGGTACAGGCTGATCGCCTGTTCCGGGCTGGCGTGGTCGGCCGTGGCCAGCACCTGAACCGATTCCAGCTGCTGGTTTTTCCACAACGCGAACCGCGCGTTGGTGCCTCCGATATCACCGACCAAAGCCAGTTTCAATTAAGCGTCTCCAGGGCAGAAGTGAAGGCGCTGGCGCCCTGCTCCGCCGAGCTGAAGGCCAAACGCATGAAGCCAAACAGTTCGCGACCGCTGCCGATGTTGTTGCCCAACAGGCCTTTGGCGGGTTCGCGCGCTGCGAATTCGGCGGCGTCGACCTTGAGTTCCAAAGTGCCTTTGACGCCATCGACGCGGATGATATCGCCCTCTTGCACCCGCGCCAAAGCACCACCGACATAAGCTTCAGGGCTGACGTGAATCGCCGCCGGGATTTTCCCCGAGGCGCCGGACATGCGCCCGTCAGTGACCAGCGCGACTTTGAAGCCGCGATCCTGCAGCACGCCGAGGAACGGCGTCATCTTGTGCAGCTCAGGCATGCCGTTGGAGCGCGGGCCCTGGAAGCGCATCACCGCAACGAAATCCTTTTCCAGCAGGCCAGCCTTGAACGCATCAGCCAGATCCTGCTGATCCTGGAACACCATGGCCGGCGCTTCGACGACCTGGTTTTCCAGGGCCACGGCGGAAACCTTCATCACGCCACGCCCGAGGTTGCCTTCCATCACCCGCAGACCGCCCTCGGCCGAGAACGCTCGGGCGACCGGACGCAGGATGTTTTCGTCGAGGCTTTCGATCGGGCCTTCGCGCCACACCAGCTCACCGTTATCGAGGAACGGCTCTTTGGTGTAACGGCTCAGACCATGACCGAGCACGGTGTTGACGTCTTCGTGCAGCAGGCCGGCTTCGAGCAGTTCGCGGATCAGGAACGACATGCCGCCCGCCGCCTGGAAGTGGTTGATGTCGGCCTTGCCGTTCGGGTAGACGTGGCTCAGGGTCGGCACGACTTCGGAAAGGTCGGCCATGTCCTGCCAGGTCAGTTGAATGCCCGCCGCCATGGCGATGGCCGGCATGTGCAAGGTGTGGTTGGTCGAACCACCAGTGGCGTGCAACGCGACGATCGAGTTGACCAGCGACTTCTCGTCGACGATCTCGCCGATCGGCATGAAGTTGCCGTTCTGCTTGGTCAGGCGCGTGACCTGATGCGCGGCTTCGCGGGTCAGCGCGTCACGCAGCGGAGTGTTCGGGTTGACGAAAGACGCGCCCGGCAAGTGCAGGCCCATGACTTCCATCAGCAACTGGTTGGTGTTGGCGGTGCCGTAGAAGGTGCAGGTGCCCGGGCTGTGGTAGGACTTCATCTCCGATTCCAGCAGCTCTTCGCGGGTCGCCTTGCCTTCGGCGTACTTCTGCCGCACGTCGGCTTTTTCCTTGTTGGAAATCCCCGAGACCATCGGCCCGCCCGGGACGAAAATCGTCGGCAGATGACCGAAGCGCAGCGAGCCCATCATCAGACCCGGGACGATCTTGTCGCAGATGCCCAGCATCAGCGCACCGTCGAACATGTTGTGCGACAGCGCCACAGCGGTCGACAGGGCGATCACTTCGCGGCTCGGCAGACTCAGTTCCATACCCGGCTCGCCTTGGGTCACGCCATCGCACATCGCCGGCGTACCGCCGGCGAACTGGCCGACCGAGCCGATTTCGCGCAGGGCATTCTTGATCTGTTGCGGGAACACTTCGTACGGCTGGTGCGCCGAAAGCATGTCGTTATACGAAGAAACAATGGCGATATTCGCCGAGTTCATCATCCGCAGGCTGTGCTTGTCTTCGCTGCCACACCCGGCCACGCCATGGGCGAAGTTGGCGCATTGCAGCTTGCCGCGCATCGGCCCATCAGTGGCGGCGCCGCGAATCAGTGCAAGGTAAGCCTGACGCGTGGCGCGGCTGCGGGCGATAAGCCGTTCGGTGACCTCAAGAACGCGGGGATGCATGTGTAGAACTCCAGGCTAACGGATGTGGCGACCTGATTGTCTATGCTGATCAAACGCCGTTGTTGTTGGAATGACAGACGGTTTTTTTGACCATTCGGACCAGTTGATTCAGGTCACTCGTTGTAGATAAAACAAAATATTGCCACTAAAAAGGCTTGTTTTCTATTTTTATGCGAATAATCTTGTAATTCCAACAACAAAACGACGGCGGCGCTGTTTAATGACTCTTCGAATCGCAATCAATGGTTTTGGCCGCATCGGCCGTAATGTCCTGCGCGCACTGTATACCCAAGGCTATCGACAGGATTTGCAGATCGTCGCCATCAACGACCTGGGCGACAGCGCCATCAACGCCCATCTGCTCAAGTACGACACCGTTCACGGTACATTCGACGCCGAAGTGGCCCATGACAATGAGAGCCTGACGGTCAATGGCGACCGTATTTCGGTCAGCGCCATCCGCAATCCGGCCGAGCTGCCATGGGCCGCGGAAAAGATCGATGTAGTGTTCGAATGCACCGGCCTGTTCACCGACCGCGCCAAAGCGGCCGCGCATATTACTGCCGGCGCCCGCAAAGTCATCATCTCGGCACCGGCCAAAGGCGCCGACGCCACCGTCGTTTACGGCGTGAACCACGACATTCTGCGCCAGTCGCACCAGATCATCTCCAACGCTTCGTGCACCACCAACTGCCTGGCGCCCGTGGCGCAGGTGTTGCACCGCGAGCTGGGGATCGAAAGCGGCCTGATGACCACCATTCATGCCTACACCAACGACCAGAACCTCACCGACGTCTACCACACCGACCCGTACCGCGCGCGTTCGGCCACGCAGAACATGATCCCGAGCAAGACCGGCGCCGCCGAAGCGGTGGGCCTGGTGCTGCCGGAACTGGCCGGCAAACTGACCGGCATGGCCGTGCGGGTGCCAGTGATCAATGTGTCGCTGGTGGACCTGACCGTGCAGTTGAAGAAAGAAGCCAGCGCAGAAGAAGTCAACGCGCTGATGAAGGCGGCCAGTCAGCACTCGAAAATTTTGGGTTACAACACGTTGCCGCTGGTTTCCAGTGACTTCAACCACAACCCGCTGTCGTCGATCTTTGACGCCAACCACACCAAAGCCAGCGGCAAACTGCTGAAAGTGCTGGCCTGGTACGACAACGAATGGGGCTTCTCCAATCGCATGCTGGATAACTGCCTGGCGTTGTGTAACGCCGAGTAATCCCCTGCTTTTCTGTAGGAGTGAGCCTGCTCGCGATTGCAATCTGTCAGTCACAAATGTTGTGGCTGATCGACCGCTATCGCGAGCAGGCTCACTCCTACATGTTTTGTGCTGTATTCAAAATCAGGGCTTGACCATTCGACTGGATGATAAGCATTATCATTCGCTCGAAATGGATCAGGTTCCCCCGTGAGTCAATCGCGCTTCAACCACGTCTTCCTCTCTCAGCGCACGTCCCTGCTGCGCACGATCGAGCGGATGGTCAACAACCACAGCACCGCCGAAGACCTGCTGCAGGAAACTTACCTGCGCGTGACGCGGGCGCTGAGCGAGCGCGCCATCGATCACCTTGAACCCTTCGTGTTCCAGACCGCGCGCAATCTGGCGCTGGATCACCTGCGTGCGCGCAAGATCCATTCGCGGACTATGGTCGATGACGTGCCGCAGGACGTGGTGCACAGCGTCGCCGCCCCCGCCAGCAGCGCCGAAGACGCCGCCCACGCCGAACAATTGCTGGAGCGCCTGAACGTGAGCCTCAGTCAACTCAGCCCGCGTCAGCAGCAGATTTTCATCCTCAGCCGCCTGCACGGGCACAGCTACCAGGAAATCGCCGACGAGCTGAACGTGTCGCTCAGTACCGTGCAGAAGGAACTCAAGCTGATCATGTCGATCTGCATCGGTGTCGCCGAACGGCATGACGGCAGCGGCAAGCTGTGAGCTTCGAGCGGCAAGCCGAAGACTGGAAGTCCCGACGCGGGAACGAGCTTTAGCTTGCAGCTTGTAGCTTGAAACTTGAAACTGCTTTGCAAAAGCTCGAGGACACACCGTGACGGACACCCACCGCTCGCCTTCGCCCGACACGGCGCAGGACGCCGCCAGTGCAATGGACCAGGCTCTGGACTGGCTCATCGTGCTCGGCAGTGCGGACGACGAGCAGACCCGGCAATTTCACGCGTGGCTGGCGGCCGATCCGTTGAATGCCGAGGCGTTCGCCAAGGCGCAGGCCATCTGGGATGGGCCGCAGGTGGTGCAATGCGCGCAAAGTCTCGCCGCGAAGCCTGCGAAAGTGACCTTGCTCAAACGTCTGCGTCCGCACTGGAAACCGTTGGCTACCGCTGCGGTGCTGGTGCTCGGTCTGTTCAGTTTCAGTAACCTGCCGATGCGTATTCAAGCCGATCACCTGACCGTGGTCGGCGAGCGCCAGCGCCTGCAACTGGAAGACGGCTCCAAGGTGTTGCTCAACACCAATTCGGCATTCTCCAGCACCATCAATGAGCGCCAGCGCGTGGCGCGGTTGTACCAGGGCGAAGCGTTTTTCGAGATTGCCGCCAACCGTGGCCAGCCGCTGGAAATCGACGCCGGTCCGGTACAGGCCAGCGTGCGCGACACCGCGTTCGCCGTGCGTTATCTGGATGGCGTGGCGCAGGTCAATGTGCAGCGCGGCGATGTCGATCTGCGCGCCACGCACAACGACGCGCGGGTACGCTTGTCCGCCGGCGAAAGCATCCGCATCGGCCCCAACGGTTTCGACCGCCCGGCCAAACTCGATACCGCCACGGATCTGGCCTGGGTACAAGGTCGGTTGATCTTCGAGAACTGCCCGCTCGACAAGGTGCTGGCCGAACTACGCCGCTATTACCCGGGCTGGATCATCAACACCAACGAGCAGTTGGCCGACGTCAACGTCACCGGCAACTACCGCCTCGACCAGCCGCTGGACGTGGTGCGCTCCCTCGCCCACATCACCTCGGCGCGCCTGCAGGAATTCCCGGCGCTGGTGATCTTGAACTAAATGAGAATTATTTTTACTCGATAGCCGAATCCCGTTCGTCTCGTTATAGCCAATGCAATTGATTCGCATCTTCTGACGCGAATCAGCACCTATAAAGATTCGTGCGACACGGAGCGCTATCGATGTCCTCTCGCCTTACCCGCCAGACTGCTTCCCCTTCCCGCGTATTGTCGCTGCTGACGGCCGCCATCCTGATGGCCGGCACCGCACCGCTGATGGCTGCCCCCGAACAGCCGGCGCGCAACATGGGTGATTATTCGTTCTCTATCGGCCAGCAACCGCTGGTGTCGGCACTCAATGCCTTCACCAGCGTGACCGGCTGGCAGGTCGGCTTGCCGGCAGAACTGGGTCAGGGCGTGTCATCGCCAGGCGTGCGCGGTTCGCTACCGCCGGAAAAAGCCCTGGAGCGCCTGTTGGTGGGGACCAACCTGAGCTTCCGCAAACTGAGCAACAACAATGTGGTGCTGGAGAAGCGCACCACCAGTGGCGCACTCAATCTGGATCAGGTGACCATCAGCGCCACCCGCCAGGAACAGTCGATCAACAGCGTGCCGGCCACCGTCACCGTGCAGACCCGCCAGGACCTGGACCGCAACAACGTCAACACCATCAAGGATCTGGTGCGCTACGAGCCGGGCGTCTCCGTCGGTGGCGCCGGCCAGCGCGGCGGGATCAGCGGCTACAACATTCGCGGCATCGACGGCGACCGCATCCTGACCCAGGTTGATGGCGTCGAAGTACCGGACGGTTTCTTCAACGGCCCGTACGCCAAGACCCAGCGCAATTACGTCGATCCGGAAATCGTCAAACGCGTGGAAATCCTCCGTGGTCCGGCCTCGGTGCTGTACGGCAGCAATGCCATCGGCGGCGCCGTCAGCTACTACACCCTCGACCCGGACGACATTATCAAGCCCGGCAAAGACGTCGGCGCCCGCCTGAAAACCGGCTACAGCTCCGCTGATGAGAGCTGGCTGAAATCCGCCACCGTCGCTGGCCGTGCCGAGCAGTTCGACGGTTTGCTGCACTACAGCCAGCGCGACGGCCACGAAACCGATTCCTACGGCAGCAACAACGGCACTGGCCTTGAGCGCACCGCCGCCAACCCGGAAGACGTCAAAGCCACCAACGTGCTGGCGAAGATCGGCTGGAACTACAACGACGATTCGCGCCTGGGCCTGACCTACGAAAAGTACAAGGATGATCGCGACACCGATCAGAAAAGCGCCTACGGTGGCCCGTACTTCAACGGCGCTCCGACCATCCCCGACAGCATGCTGCCCGGCGGCATGTACCAGTGGCGCACCGGCAACGACACCATCACCCGTGAGCGCTTCGGCATCGAACATCGCTTCGCCCTCGACAGCCTGCTGGTCGATAACGTGAAGTGGAGCCTCAACCACCAGATAGCCAAGACCGACCAGAGCACCGAAGAGTTCTATTACCCGATGTCGCGCAAAGTCTTGCGTACCCGCGACACGATCTACGAGGAAAAGCAGTGGGTATTCGATGCGCAACTGGACAAGGCGTTTGCCATTGGTGACACCGATCACGTGCTGACCTACGGCACCACGATCAAACAGCAGAAAGTCACCGGTTCGCGCAGCGGCGACGGCAAGTGCCTGGCGATCGGCCGTGGCTGCACTGCGATCGGTGCCACCAGCGCAGCGGATGTGCTGAAGAAGTCCAGCGACTTCCCGGACCCGACCATCAACACCTACAGCCTGTTCGCCCAGGATCAGATCAGCTGGAACAAGTGGACCTTCCTGCCGGGCCTGCGCTACGACTACACCCAGCTCAAGCCGCACATCACTCAGGAATTCCTCAACACCGTGGCCGCCGACGGCAACGGCACCGTCAGCGACGAGAACAAGACCTGGCACAAAGTCTCGCCCAAATTCGGCCTGACCTACGCCCTGACCGACAATTACACCTGGTACGGCCAGTACGCCGAAGGTTTCCGCACGCCGACCGCGAAAGCGTTGTACGGGCGCTTCGAAAACAGCACCACCGGTTACAACGTGGCGCCGAACCCGAACCTGGAACCGGAAAAAAGCAAAAGCTATGAAACCGGCCTGCGCGGCAACTTCGAGCAAGGCTCGTTCGACGTGGCGGTGTTCTATAACAAGTACCGCGATTTCATCAACGAAGACGCCGTCACCCCTGGCTACGACGAACTGACCTTCCAGTCGAGCAACATCAAGCACGCGACCATCAAGGGCGCCGAAGTCAAAGGCCGCTTGAATCTGGACGCGTTCGGCGCGCCGCAAGGCCTCTACACCCAAGGCTCGATCGCCTACGCATACGGTCGCAACAACGATAACGGCGAGCCGCTCAACAGCGTCAATCCGCTGACCGGCGTGTTTGGTCTGGGCTACGACCAAGACAACTACGGCGGCCTGCTGAGCTGGACCGTGGTGAAGAAAAAGGACCGCGTCGACGACAGCAACTTCAAATCGCCGGATGGCGTCAGCAGCCAGTTCAAGACCCCGGGCTTCGGCATTCTCGATCTGGCCGGCTATTACAAAGTCACCGACGACGTCACCGTCAGCGGCGGCATCTACAACCTGACCGACAAGAAGTACTGGCTGTGGGATGACGTGCGCGGTTACGACAGCGTCGGCGAAGCCTCGGTGACGCAACCGGCCAACCTCGATCGCCTGACCCAGCCGGGCCGCAACTTCGCGATCAATCTGGTCTGGGACATCTGATCCGGACAGCCCTGCGGCGCGCCTGTTCATCAGCGCGTCGCGGGGCTTTTTTTACCGTCCGGCACTTGCCCGTTCGTCTCGTTATCAAGCGCCTCTTTTATCAAGGACATCTCATGACCACTTCGGAAAAAACCCTGCGTTCACAACGCCTGAACCAGATCACCCACGAGCCGCACAGCAAGCTCGACGCACTGGTCAAAGCCCATGCGCCGTTCGAAACCCGCGCCAACTTCGCCCGTTTCGTGGTGGCGCAGTACCTGTTCCAGTCGGAGCTGGTTGACCTCTACAACAACGCCGAACTGACTGCCATCGTCCCTGACCTGCCGGCCCGTTGCCGCGCTGAAGCGGCCAAGGCTGACCTCGCCGATCTCGACACCGAAGTGCCGGCGCCGGTCGCGGGCGCGGTGAAAAACCCGAGCAAGGCTCGTGCCCTGGGCTGGATCTTTGTTTCCGAAGGTTCGAAGCTCGGCGCGGCGTTCCTGATCAAACGCGCGGTGGCCCTGGAGCTGAGCGAAACCTTTGGCGCCCGTCACCTGGGTGAGCCAGAAGGTGGCCGTGCCGAGGGCTGGAAGAACTTCGTGCGTACCCTCGATTCGCTGCAGTTCAGTGCTGAAGAAGAAGCTGAAGTCGAGCAAGGCGCGATCGATGCGTTCAACCGCTTCACCGTGCTGCTGGAACAGGCTTACGCCACCGAAGCCGAACCGGCCTGACACACCACAAATCCCACCTGTGGGAGTGAGCCTGCCCGCGATGGCGTCCTGTCATTCAACATGAATGTCGACTGATACACCGCCATCGCGAGCAGGCTCACTCCTACAGGGGAACGCCGTAAGCCTGTAAGATTCCCATCCCGCTTCAGAAGCAACCGCTGAGCCCATGCCGCAACCCGCCACCTCAAAACTCGCCCGCCTGCTGTTCGGCCTGCTGGCCTACGTCAGCCTCGGCATCGGCCTGATTGCCATCGTCGTGCCCGGCTTGCCGACCACCGAGTTCATCCTGCTCGCCGCCTGGGCCGCGACCCGCAGCTCGCCGCGCCTGAGCGCATGGCTGGAAAACCATCGGCTGTTCGGGCCGATCCTGAGCAACTGGCGCAACGGCAAGATCATCGCGCGCAAGGCCAAGGTCAGTGCCACGATCAGCATGCTGCTGTGCGCGACGTTGATGCTGGTGATGCTCGATCACGGCTGGCCGGTGTATCTGGCGATTGCCGGGATGACCCTCGGCAACCTGTGGATCTGGTCGCGCCCGGAATCTATTTCTGTCTAGTCCAAACCGAGTTTCTGTGTGAAGCGCTTTTGTGGCGAGGGGATTTATCCCCGATTGGCTGCGAAGCGGCCACCAATCAGACATTCGCAAGGTTTCAGTTTCAGACTGGTTCTCAGGTGTTGGGTCTGCTTCGCAGACCATCGGGATAAATCCCCTCGCCACAGGAGCCCCCTCCCCTTGCTTCACCAAACAGGTTATTCAACGTGCTGAAACTTCCCTGTAATTAATCGCCTTTTCAGCACAATCTCCTGCGCAAACGTTTAGCGCTGACCGTTCGTCGGCAAACACCTCATGCGCCCTCGTCCGACGCCGATGAGCATTGAATGGCGCTGAATGGATTTGGCGAACCGGTTACTCCGCCCGGGCCACCTGCTCATTCATTCACGAGATCGCCCCATGTTCGACTCTCTCTCCATTCGCCTGAAAATCGTCCTGCTCTCCGGCCTGTGCCTGCTCGGTGTGGTCGCGCTGATCGTCGGCATGAACATTTACCAGACCAACCAGAACGACGATCTGGTCAGCGACTCCAGCAGCAAGATGCTCACCGCCAGTGTGCAGAACCTGTTGCAGGCCAAGGCTGCCGAGCAAGCAGTGCGGGTGCAGAAGACTTTTGGCGAAAGCCTGACGGTAATCACCGCCCTGGCCGACCAGATCAAGGACATGCGCGTGTTGGCCGCCAAGCGTTCGCTGGACGCCGGCGCCCTGCGTGAAGAGTTGAACCAGAGCCTGAAAACCGCGTTCGAGCGCAATGACAAGGTGCTCGGCATCTGGCTCGCCTTCGAACCCAACGGGCTGGATGGCAAGGACAGCGAGTTCGTCAACGACGCCGCGCGCCAGTCCAACGAAGCCGGGCGTTTTGCGAGTTACTGGAGCCGCGCCGCCGGCTCGGCGCTGAACACGATCATGGTCGAAGAAGACATGACCAAGACCACCCTCAGCCTCAGCGGCACGCCGTATAACAGCTGGTACACCTGCCCTCGCGACAACAAGCGCACCTGCCTGCTCGACCCGTATGCCGACACCGTGGGCACCAAGGAAATGTTGATGACGACCATTTCCGTGCCGCTGATCGTCGACGGCAAGGCCATCGGCGTGGTCGGTGTCGACATCGCCCTCGACGCCCTGCAAGCGGCAGCCGTGGAGTCCCAGCGCACCCTGTTCAACAACGCCGGGCACATGCTGATCGTCTCCGGCAGCGGCGTGCTCGGTGCCGACAGTTCCGACGCGACCAAGGTCGGCAAGAAAATCAGCGACACCCTCGGCGCCGATGGCAAGGACCTGCTGCAACTGGTCAGCAGCGGCACACCGAAAATTCTCGAACAGGGCGACCTGATTCGCGCCGTGTACCCGGTCGATCCGATTGGCAGCTCGCGGGCCTGGGGCGTGGTCATCGACCTGCCGAAACAGGTGCTGCTGGCCGACTCGGTCAAGCTGCAAGCGGTGCTCGATGATGCCCAGAAAACCGGAGTGATCACTGCGCTGCTGGTGGCGATCGCCGCCGGTCTGATCGGCCTGCTGCTGATCTGGCTCACCGCGTCGGGCGTGACCCGGCCGATCAACAGCGTTGCCGACATGCTGAAGAACATTGCCAGCGGTGAAGGTGACCTGACCCAGCGCCTGAACTACAGCAAGCAGGATGAACTGGGCGAACTGGTGAACTGGTTCAACCGCTTCCTCGACAAGCTGCAACCGACCATCGCCCAGATCAAGCAGAGCATCACCGAGGCCCGTGGCACCGCCGACCAGTCTTCGGAAATCGCCCGCCAGACCAGCGAAGGCATGCAGGTGCAGTTCCGCGAGATCGACCAGGTTGCCACCGCCTCCAACGAAATGAGCGCCACCGCCCACGATGTCGCCAACAGCGCATCGAACGCGGCCAACGCTGCCAAGGGCGCCGATCAGTCGGCCAGGGACGGCATGTCGATCATCGAGCGCAGCACCCGCGACATCAATCAACTGGCTGATGAAGTCAGCAAAGCCGTGACCGAAGTCGAAGCGCTGGCGGTCAACAGCGAGCAGATCGGCTCGGTGCTGGAAGTGATCCGCAGCATCGCCGAACAGACCAACCTGCTGGCGCTCAACGCCGCCATCGAAGCGGCTCGCGCCGGCGAGAGCGGGCGTGGTTTCGCGGTGGTGGCCGATGAAGTGCGCAACCTCGCCAAGCGTACCCAGGATTCGGTGGAAGAAATCCGCATCGTGATCGAGCGTATCCAGACCGGCACCCGTGGCGTGGTGGCGACCATGCACTCGAGCCAGACCCAGGCGCACAACAACGCCGGGCAGATCCGTCAGGCGGTGGATGCGCTGGGCAAGATCAGCGATGCGGTGACGGTGATCAGCGACATGAACCTGCAGATCGCCAGCGC